>DASQCE010000458.1:0-2286 GCA_035634855.1 Mycobacterium sp. | reverse complement strand
ACAGCGAACCGTCGTAGAGGTCGCCGAGATCGGCGGCACTGTCCGCAGCGGTGCGCACCGCCGCGCGAGCCCCGCTCGTATCACCCTGATAGGTCAGCGCGCGGCTCAGAGCGCCAAGGCCCACCACCTGCACGAACGAGTCCTCGGCCAGCCGCGCCTCGGCGATCACCTCGCGGAACTGCGCGATGGCCCTGACCAGATCGCCTGCATGGGTCAACGCCCACCCGAGCCACACACGGCACTGGCGCGAGTGGAACTTGTCACCGATGGTCTCGGCTAGCGCTAGCCTGAATTTTTCGCGCGGGTTCGTCGGTAGCGGGGTGTTGATACGCGAAAGTGCCTGTCTCGCAGTGCAGGATCGACTTGTCTAAGGTGCGGTCGGCACGAGCGGGAGAGGCACTTCGCAGGTGAAGAATATCGCGTCGGCGCGGCGGGTGAAAGTATCGGCAGACGGTCATGGCGTGGTGTCGCATGCGGGGATGGGTGTGTTGCGTGAGTTGGCTGACCTGACCGGGTTGTCGGCGCATGTCACGGCCGCGTTGGCCGACACGTACAAGGGTCGGTGGGTGTATGCGCCAGGTGCGGTGTTCGCGGATCTAGCAGTGGCGGTGGCCGACGGCGCGGACTGTATCGACGGGGTCGGGCAGCTGTGCGCCGATCGCGAGCATGTTTTCGGGGCGGCGGCGTCGACGACCACAATGTGGCGGCTGGTCGATCAGCGCATCGATGCCACGCACCTACTGCGGGTGCGCGCTGCACGTGCAGTTGCGCGTGCGGCGGCGTGGGCCGCGGGAGCCGCCCCGGCCCCGGGTGGGTGGCTGCACATCGACATCGATGCCACGCTGGTTATCGATCACTCCGATAACAAGCAGAACGCGGCGCCGACCTGGAAGAAAACGTTCGGGCATCACCCGTTGTTGGCGTTGTTGGATCGTCCGGAGATCGCCGGGGGCGAGGCGCTGGCCGGACTTCTGCGGGCCGGCAATGCGGGCAGCAACACCGCCGCTGACCACGTCACGGTCTTGCAGCAAGCATTGGCGTCGCTGCCGCCGGATTGGCGTCCCGGCCCGCACAACCCCCAGGCGCCGAAGGTGGTGGTGCGCTCGGACTCGGCCGGGGCCACCCACACCTTCGCCAAAGCCTGCCGCGACCATCAGGCCGGATTCTCCTTCGGTCACCCAGTCGACGCCCGCGTGCGCGACGCTGTGGACACCCTCAATCGCGGCGAGGCCTGGTACCCGGCGATCGAGTCGGGCGGGGAAATCCGCGATGGGGCGTGGGTGGCCGAGGCCACCGACCTGCTCGACTTGTCCGCCTGGCCGGCCGGGACCCGGCTGATCCTGCGCAAGGAGCGCCCGCACCCCGGCGCGCAGCTGCGGTTCACCGACGCCGAGGGCATGCGGGTGACCGCGTTCATCACCGACACACCGCCCGGCGTCATCGCCGGGCAGCTGGCCGGCCTGGAGCTGCGGCATCGTCAGCACGCCCGTGTGGAGGACCGCATCCGCGAAGCCAAGGCGACCGGGCTGGCCAACCTGCCCTGCCACGCCTTTCACGCTAATGCTGCCTGGCTCGAAATCATCCTGGCCGCAATCGATCTGGTCGCCTGGGCCAAACTCATCGGATTCATCGGCCACCCCGAGATCGCCCGCTGCGAGATCCCCACTTTCCGCTACCGGGTGCTACACACCGCCGCCCGCATCACCCGTGGCGCCCGCCAAACCCGGCTACGCATCGATGCCACCTGGCGGTGGGCCGCAGCGATCGCGACCGCCTGGCAACGCATCCGCGCCGCCTTCCCCTGACCGCCGACCCACCAGCCCCACCGACCACGAAAGCACGGCCCTGGGAAGCCCCGCCCAACCCGGCGACACGGGACGATCAAGTACGTCACTTTCGTCGAAAAGCCGACCACACAGGCCAATCCGGAGCTGTGCCGCAACCACACCCACCCGTATGCAAAATCGAGGTTAGTGCCCAACCCTCCGGGTGCCCGGATGCCTCGCGGGTGCGTACCTGGACTTGATTCCTTTTTCTAGACTGCGCTGCCGATTTTTCCGGCTGCCTGGTTTGTACCTAGACGGCAGGTTTTCTGCTGGGTTTCGCACCCGAATATGTGTAGGTGGTGTGCAGCTCGCCCGCCGCCGGTGCCCGCACCACACAGGAGGTCAGGAATGATGCCACACGATCCCACCGCACAGATTGCCGCTCTCGGGATTGAGCCCAACTACTCGGCCCGCCAAGCGGCTGTCCTGCTAGGGAGGAGCTACTCGTGGCTTGATCAGC
>DASQCE010000457.1:0-4523 GCA_035634855.1 Mycobacterium sp. | reverse complement strand
CGACGCCTGGCTCTATCTGCCCGACGGGCGCGGTCCGCACCCCGTTGTGGTGATGGCGCACGGTATCGGTGGCGTCAAGGCGGCGGGCCTGGCTCCGTTCGCCGAGCGGTTCGCCGACGGCGGCTTCGCGGCACTGGTGTTCGACTACCGACATTGGGGCGGCTCGACAGGCGAGCCACGACAGCTGCTCTCGATTCGTCGCCAGCTAGCGGACTATCGCACCGCACTAGCCTGGACGCACGCAGACGATCGGTTGGATTCCACGCGAATCTTTTTGTGGGGCACGTCATTTGCCGGCATGCATATCGTCGAACTTGCGGCAAGCGAACCCAGCCTGGCCGGCGCCATTGCACAATGCCCACTGGTGGACGGCCTCGCCGGAGTCGCGAAGATCCCATTGCTTCGCGGGCTTCGGCTGACTGCTCACGCACTTACGGACCTGTTCGGGTCGGCAGTCGGGCGGTCACCGCACTACCTGAAAGTCAGCGTGCCACCAGGCCATTTCGGCCTGATCGCGACTGAGGACGCGATGGCAGGCCACGCGCGATTGAACCCAGGCGACGGCTCGTGGCCCAACGACATCACCGCACGCTCTGTCCTTGACGCGACGATGCACCGGCCGGTCCGGCGCGCCGGCCGGGCCCGTTGCCCACTACTGATGGTCGTCGCGGAGCACGACACGATGGCCCCGATCGCCCCCGCACTCGCCGTGGCGTCGCGCGCGCCTCGAGGCGAGCTGTATCGCAGCAGGGGTGGACACTACGACGTCTATGCAGGCGGGCTGGACCACGAAAACGTCGTGCGTGTGGAGATGGAGTTTCTGCGCCGGCACGCCGGAGTGTGACAAGCGCCTGGTGAAGCCGACGTGTCTAGGGGTTGGCGAAACGCGGGTAATGCGCCACGACCGCGGCACCGTCAGACCGTGGATCCGAGGCCGCCGTCATTGACCCACTGCCGTCGGCGAAGACGACGTTGGCGTGTCCGAGGTTCTCGGTGTGGGGCGCGACCTCCGTCGACACCAGGCCCGCACGACCGATCGAGGCCCTCGCCATGGCCCGTACGTCAGCTTCAACGGTCACCGAATCCGCTGTGCCACCGTCGACTTGGAGCCCGACCACAGCGCGGGGATCGCTGACCGCGGCCTCAGCGCCAGCGCCACCGAGCGCGCGCAGCAAGACCTGTGTGAGGATCTGCGGCTGGCCCTGTCCACCCATCGTCGCAAGTATGTGGCGCGGCATGCCCCGGTCGGTCGTCATCACCGGCATCAGCGTGTGCGCCGGCCGTTTTCGTGGAGCGATCACGTTCGGAGACGCGTCGTCCAACGAGAAGCCGGTTCCGCGGTTGTGGAACAGAATCCCGGTGGCGGGGTCGATCAGTCCCGACCCGAAGGCGTGGTACACGCTCTGAATCAACGACACGGCGTAGCCGTCACCGTCGGCCGCGGCGACGCCTACGGTGTCGCCGTGCGGCACCAGGGCCGGACCAGATTGCGCTGCGCCGAGCGCGGCCGTCTCCGCGAGTCCTTCGTTGAAAAGCGCAGCGACGTCGACGTCGACGTGCCGCGGATCAGCCAGATGCGACGCACGTAACTCGTTGCCCCGGTGAAAGACACGCATCAAAACGCCGAGCCCGTCGCCGAGCGGATCGGTGATGCCGAGTTCATCCACCGCGCGCATCGCCCGCAGCAGCAGGAACCCGTGCGTGTTCGGCGGGCTTGTCAGCACCGTCAGACCGCGGAACGCCACCGAGATCGGCTCGACGGTCTCCGGCCGGAACGCCGCGAAATCGTCGAGCGTCAAAGACGATCCATGCGCTCTGAGGTAACCGACCGAGCGCTCGGCGAGTGAGCCCTCGTAGAAACCGTCCGCACCCTCCTCCCGGACAGTCGCGAAAGTGTCAGCCAGCGCAGGCTGCATCAAGTTTTCCCCTGCTCGCAGGGCGCGACCCCCCGGGCGGAACACCCGGTCGAAGTCGTCTGTGCCGAACAGGTCGGCGTTCTCGGCATCAGCGATGTGGGAGGCGAGCGACGGAGCTACGTCGGCTCCGGCCCTCGCTGCCGCCTCGGCTGCACGTAGGGTGCGGTCCCAGGTCAGTCGGGCTCCGAAGCGGCGCAGCACCTCCCATCCGCGGACGCCGCCTGGCACGGTGACCGCGTCAGCGCCGCGGGCAGGCAGCCACCCGCCGTGCCTGGCACGCAGACCGGCGGCATCGACCGCGGCGCCCGCCCACCCCGACGCATTCACGCACCGCACCTCGCCATCCGGGGTGCGCACCAGCGCGATGAGATCGCCCCCGAGCGCGACATTGTGCGGATAGACGACCGTGAGCACTGCAGCAGCGACGATGGCGGCGTCGATCGCGTTGCCGCCGTCCCGATACGCGCGCAGTCCTGCTTCGGTTGCCAACGTATGCGGTGTCGCGAGCGCTCCGGTAAACGACGTCGACGCTGAGTGGGAGGACACGGTGAGAAGACTCCTTGTTATGGGCACAGCGGGACAACGGGTTTCGGCCTCACGCCGGGCGACACCCAGTCAACCTATGGTGGAAAGGAACGCCTTGGTCCGCTCGTGCTGTGGGTGGCTGAACAACTGATCAGGAGGGGCGTCCTCGATGATCCGGCCCGCATCCATCACAACGATTCGGTCCGCCACCTCTCGGGCGAACCGCATCTCGTGGGTGACGACGATCATCGTCATGTTCTCTCGCGCGAGTTCTCGCATCACCGCGAGCACCTCGCCCACCATCTCGACGTCCAGCGCGCTGGTCGGCTCGTCGAACAGCATCATCCTGGGGCGCATCGCCAGCGCTCGGGCGATCGCGACCCGTTGTTGTTGCCCACCCGACAGCTGGCTGGGCCTGGATTCGGCCTTGTCCGCCATGCCGACACGGTCGAGCAGAGCGAGGGCGTCCTGACGCGCCTTGTCCTTCGGCGTCCCCAGCACACGCACCGGGCCGTTCCACACGTTCTCGGCCGCCGTCATGTGTGGAAACAGGTTGAAATGTTGGAAGACAAAACCGATTTCGCGCCTGCGTCGGGCGAGCTCGCTGGTGCCGACCTTCTTCTTGCTGGTGGTGTCGCGGTGCCCGATCGGCACCCCGCCGATCAGGATCTCGCCGCTGTCGACGGGTTCGAGGTGGTTTAGCGACCGCAGCAGCGTCGTCTTGCCCGCACCGGAAGGCCCGATGAGTACCACCACCTGCCCGCGCATCACGTCGAGCGAGACGTCATCGAGAACCTTACGACCGCCGAGCGTGCAGGATGCCCGCTGAACGGAAACGACGGGTGCCATGGATTCCGTGGTGACACACATGGTCGACTCCTTCACGTTCATGGTCATCCGTGCGGTTGGAGGGCCGGGGCTCCGGCGCGACGGGCGCCGAGGAGCCGCTGGGTGATCCTGACCCGCTGTTCGATGCCGAGCTGGCGGGCCAGCCGGTTCTCGATGTGGGCCTGGATGAACGTCCAGATGGTCGTCAGCGCAAGGTAATAGATCGCAGCGACGATGAAGATCTCGAACGTGTGGAAGGTGTATGAGCTGATCGACTGGGTGATCAGGAACATCTCGCTCACGCCGATAACGGACAGGACCGACGTCGTCTTCATCATGCCGTTGAAGGAGTTACCCAGCGGCGGCACCATGACACGCAGAGACTGCGGCACGATGATCCAGCGCATCACCTTGCCGGGCTTCATACCGAGCGACGCCGCGGCCTCGAACTGACCCTTCGGAACGGAATCGAGTCCGGCGCGGATGATCTCGGCGATGTACGCGCTCTCGTTGATCATCAGCCCGATGATCGCGGCCTGCACCGCCGCTTTGACCGAAAGGCCGATCAGCGAAACGTCGTGGAACTGGTAGATGCCGACTGCGGCTAGCCCTGTGTAAATCAGGACCAGCTGTACCAGCAGCGGCGTCCCGCGGATGACCCAGATGTAGACGCTGGCGCACCAACGCATCCCGGTGAAGCGGGACCGGCGCATCAGGGCGACGATCAGGCCCAGCACCGTGGCCAGGACCATGGCCACGACCGAGATGACGATGGTGAGCACCAGCCCGTCGAGAAACGGTCCGCTAGGCGTGACGAGGCTCTTCCAGAAGAACTGCCAGTCGAAGTGCATGTCAGGACCGCTCGATCACTTCTGGATGCTCAGATCCGTCTGACCCCACTGCGCCAGAATCTTGTCGTACGTGCCGTCGGCTTCGACCTGGTTCAGTGCGTCCTGGATCGCGTTGTGCAGCACGGTGTTTCCCTTGACCGTTGCGGCACCGATCTTGATTGTGCCGAAGGGCTGGCCTGCCATCTGGATGCGGGCACCGGTCTTCGTCGCGTAGTAACCCAACGATTCCGCGGTGTCGAGGTAGGCGTCCACCTGTCCGTTCTGGACCTGCTGAAGGGATACATCGGCGTGACTGTTGCGGGTGATGTCGACGCCCTGCTTGCCGCCGGCCGTGCACCTATCGGACTGCTCCTGCGACAGCGATTCGGCCGTCGTCGCCACCGCGACTATCACCTTCTTGCCG
>DASQCE010000456.1:0-5112 GCA_035634855.1 Mycobacterium sp. | reverse complement strand
GTCCGGCCCGTCATCGTGACTTTCGCGGTGCCGCCAAGACCGGCGTTGTATCTCCCCGTGAAGCCGCCGACGTTGTTGATGCCGACGGCCGCGGCGGTCAGTTCGTCCTTGTTGGAGATCAGTGCGGAGATCCCCGATGCCTGATCACCGGTGTGATAGTGGTCAGCGAGCCCGCCGGTGTGCACTGCACCGCCTCGGTGGTGCCAAGGTTCTGATCATTGACGGTCACCTGCGCGGCGCCGGCGACCAACGTGCCCGGTGCCGGCTGGTAGTCCGGCGGCCCCGACGAACACCCGGCGGCAGCCAGCGTTGTCGCGGCCGCGGCCACACACCCGAGTCTCACAGTGCAGAATCTACGGCGTGCGCGAGCCTTTCTTCAGCGTTGACGCCGAACTGTCCGGACGGCTTGGTCGTGCCGGCGTCATCCGCACGCCGCACGGCGACATCCACACGCCGGCGTTCATCGCCGTAGGCACCCAGGCCACCGTCAAGGCCGTTCTGCCTGAGACCATGAAAGAGCTTGGTGCACAAGCTGTTCTGGCCAATGCCTACCATCTGTATCTGCAACCTGGCCCTGACATCGTCGAGGAGGCAGGCGGACTCGGCCCGTTCATGAACTGGCACGGGCCGACTTTCACGGACAGCGGCGGCTTTCAGGTGCTCTCCCTCGGCGCCGGCTTCAAGAAAGTGCTGGCCATGGACACCCAACGGGTGCAGGCGGACGACGTCATCGCCGAAGGCAAGGAGCGGCTCGCGCATGTCGACGACGACGGCGTCACGTTTCGCTCGCACCTCGACGGCTCAACGCACCGATTCACCCCCGAAGTCTCGATCGGGATCCAGCACAAGCTCGGCGCGGACATCATCTTCGCCTTCGATGAGCTGACCACCCTCGTCAATACCCGCGGTTACCAGGAAGAGTCGGTGCAGCGCACCCACGACTGGGCGGTGCGGTGCCTGGTTGAACACCGCAGGCTCACGGCCGCCCGTCCGGAGAAGCCGGCACAAGCGTTGTTCGGCGTGGTGCAGGGTGCTCAATACGAGGACCTGCGCAGGCAGGCCGCGCGCGGGCTCACCACCATCGTCGACGACGACGGGCGCGGTTTCGACGGCTACGGCATCGGCGGGGCGCTGGAGAAGCAGAACCTGGCCAGCATAATCGGCTGGGTCAGCAGCGAGCTGCCCGCCGACAAGCCTCGCCACCTGCTGGGCATCAGCGAGCCCGACGACCTGTTCGACGCGGTCGCCGCGGGTGCAGACACCTTCGACTGCGTGTCGCCGTCGCGCGTCGCCCGCAACGCCGCGGTCTACTCCTCGACCGGCCGCTTCAACATCACGAATGCCAGGTATCGGCGTGATTTCAGCCCCATCGACGCCGACTGCGACTGCTACACCTGCTCGCGCTACACCCGTGCCTACCTGCACCATCTGTTCAAAGCGAGGGAGATCCTGTCCGCGACGCTGTGCACGATCCACAACGAGCGCTTCGTCATCAGGCTCGTCGACCAGATCCGCGCCGCGATCCGCACCGGCGAGTTCGACGAGTTCCGTACGCACGTTCTCGGCCGCTACTACTCGACGCGTGCGCAGTAAGCGCATCATGACGACAATCTGACGCCGAAACTCACGTTTGGGCGCAAAAGTACGAGTGAAATCCGCCAATACGTCGATCTCGGCGACGGCCGACGTACGGTCTAGCGCATGCGAATCCTGTTAGTGGGTGCCGGCGGTGTCGGTTCCGCGTTCTGCGCCATCGCTGCACGACGAAATTTCTTCGACCACATCGTCGTCAGCGACTACGAGGAGTCACGGGCCGCGCAGGCCGCTGACGGGGTGGCTGATACGCGGTTCTCCGCGGCGAGGGTGGATGCGACGTCGGCCGACGACGTCGCAGAACTCGTTCGCCGCCACGACATCACCCACGTCATGAACGCTGTCGACCCGCGGTTCGTGATGCCGATCTTCAACGGCGCGTTGGCCGGTGGCGCCGATTACCTCGACATGGCGATGAGCCTGTCGCACCGGCATCCTGAGCAGCCGTACGAACTGACCGGCGTCAAGCTCGGCGACGAGCAGTTCGCCGTCGAGGACCAGTGGGAGGCCGCGGGCCGGCTCGCTCTGGTCGGGATCGGTGTAGAGCCGGGCCTTTCCGATGTGTTCGCCCGTTATGCGGCCGATCATCTCTTCTCCGATATCGACGAGCTGGGCACGCGCGACGGGTCGAACCTCACAGTCGACGGCTACGAGTTCGCGCCGTCGTTCTCGATCTGGACCACCATCGAGGAGTGCCTCAACCCGCCGGTGATCTGGGAGGCAAAGCGCGGGTGGTTCACCACCGAACCGTTTTCCGAGCCAGAGGTTTTCGACTTCCCCGACGGCATCGGACCGGTCGAGTGTGTCAACGTCGAGCACGAAGAGGTGCTGCTGATGCCGCGCTGGGTGAAGTGCAAACGCGCGACCTTCAAGTACGGTCTCGGCGCGGAGTTCATCGACGTGCTCAAGACGCTGCACAAGCTCGGCCTCGACCGGACGGAGAAGGTGAAAGTCGGCAGCCAAAACGGCCCAGTGGAGGTCAGCCCGCGCGACGTGGTGGCGGCGTGTCTGCCTAACCCGGCCACGCTGGGGCCGAAGATGCGCGGCAAGACCTGCGCAGGCCTGTGGGTGACGGGCACCGGCAAGGACGGCAATCCGCGCTCGACCTACCTCTACCACGTGGTCGACAACCAGTGGTCGATGGCCGAGTACGGCCACCAGTGCGTGGTGTGGCAGACCGCGATCAATCCCGTTGTGGCATTGGAACTCCTGGCCAACGGCACATGGAGCGGCAGCGGGGTGCTCGGTCCGGAGGCGTTCGACTCGGTGCCGTTCCTTGACCTGCTGACCGCCTACGGCTCACCCTGGGGTCAGCAGGAGCTGCCCGCCTAGACGTAGCGAGCGTCCTCATACGGTCGACGGACCGGGTGGGTTGAGTTCGTCCCGCGCAGCGGGACGAAGGATTTGAAAGGGGCGAGGGATCTCCTCGGTCGGAGATCCCTCGCGTCGGCCTAGCCTCAAGGTTGCTGAGACCAAGGAGGCGATCATGGCCGACTATGCAACCTTACTGCGGGATCACGTCACTTTGACCTGCCGCTCGGTGGACCGCATCTTTTTGCAGGCGTACGTGCCGAAGTTGCAATGTGTGGGTGGTGTCTGCCAGTTCCTGTACTGGCAGAAAGGATTCGGGATCCCCTCCTCGGCGGCGTTCGGCAAGATCGGCGACGCCTACGTCGCCGAGGTACACCGGTGGGCGAAGAACAATGAGATCCCGGTGCGCCGGTCGCCAAGGGCGAGAACAAGGAGCACATCGCCCGCCCGTTGATCGAGGCTGCCGAACGCGAGGGCGGTGACGGGCGGGTGGTGTTGATCGGCATCGCGCAGGAAAAGACCCCGGTGTGGCGGTCGTGGAAGGCCAAGGGCCAACAGCACGCGGCGCATCCGCACATGGAGTGGGGTCGGCAGATGGGCTTCGTCAACCACTTCTACTTCTACCTGTGGGACCCCGAGTGGGGCGGGGCGTTCTGGAAGACCAACGCCTATGCCCCGTGGCCGGTGTGGATCTGGCTCAACGGGCACACCTGGGCGCAGCGGCAGTGCGCTCGGGCCGGCATCGGCTACACCGCCCTGGACAACGGCTTCCGTGACTGTGCGGACCCCGCGGCGCTGCAGAAGATCTGCGACCGGCTCGGCTCGGGCGCGGTGAAGAGCTTCTTCTGGCGCTGGCAACGGCGGCTGCCCTCGCCGCTGACCCGCGCGGATGTGCGCGCCGGCTACGTCTACGAGCTGGCGTTTCGCCAATTCGAGATCTCCGACACTCGGGTGTTTGACCGACCGGCGGCCGGGCGCTCGTTTTTCGAACAACTCATCGGTGACCACCTCGACATCGGGCGGCCGGAGTCGGTGTCGCTGATCTTCGATCGGCGGATCATCCGTACCACCCCGGGCAGTTGGCGCACCCGGGTCATCACCAAGGGGGTCGATCCGCAGATCAGCTGCTATTACAAGTCCAGCCGGATCAAACAATACTTCAAGGAGCAGCGCGCGTTGCGCACCGAGACGGTTATCTGCAACACCCGCGACTTCGGCATCGGCCGGCGGGTCACCGCCGAGAACTGGAAAGCCCTTCGGGCGGTTGGCGATGCGGCCAACCAGCGTCTGTGCGACGCGCAAGCAACCGATGCCCGACCCGCTCCGGATGTGGCCACCTTCACCGAGGTGACCCGGCCGTCCGATAATGACGGCCAGCACGCGCCCGCGCTGCGCTTTGGGGAGCCACGGGTGATGGCGGTGTTGGCCGCCATCCTCGGATTCACGCACCTGCTCGCCGGGTTCGACAACCCAACCCTGGTACGGCTCGTCGCCGCACTGCTCGATCAGCCCTACACCAGCCGCCAAGCCACCTATGACCTGCGTCGGCTCAAACGCAAGGGACTCATCGTGCGGCTATCGGGACATCACCGCTACCAACTCACCCCACTTGGCAGACGCGTTGCCGTCTTGTTCACCAAGACCTACGGACGGGTCCTGGCGCCCGGCCTTGCCGCCCTTGACCCACGTCTACCTCCGGAATTGGTTCGACGAAGCCCGCTGGCCATTGCCTGGCGCCAATTCGACTGCGCACCAGACAATTTCATCAGCGAGGCACTCACCACCGCATAACCTCAACTTGGTCTGACCGTGAACTTCACCCCGACCAAGCAAAGCTAGCTATGACCATCCCAGCTGTCGCAGCGTGAACCCGTCGTTCCAGATCTTGGTCATGTGACGGATCCTGTCGCCGTCGAAGTCCATGACGTAGACGTAGTCGGCCGCGGCGCCTTTCCCGGTCGGTGGTACGGGCCCGCCCTCTCCCGTGTGTGTTCCGCGGAAGACGCCGAACGCCGCGACGTTGTTGCGCGTCTCGTCGACGGCGAACGACCGCACGTCGGCGTTGCCGTCAGGCAGCGGAATCAGCAGACCCTTCATCCACTCGGTGTAGGCCTCCAACGTTTCTATCCCGTCCAGCGCGTCGACCTGCGCGGCGAACGTCGCGCCTGGGTGGCAATACTGCGCGCACCCGTCCCAGCCCTTCCCCGT
>DASQCE010000455.1:0-3483 GCA_035634855.1 Mycobacterium sp. | reverse complement strand
CGACCGCGGGGAGTGCGCAGATGCCGAACATGATTCGCCACACGCCCTCGATGTGTCCGAGGGTGTTGCCCAGGATCGCGTTGACGACAAAGGCGGCGAACTGCCCCAGGACGATCGCCAGCTCGTTGCGGCCGGTGATCGATCCGCGGATCTCATACGGTGCCAGCTCCGCAAGGTAGACCGGCACCACCGTCGAGGCACCCCCGACCGCCAGCCCGAGAATGATCCGGCCGGTCACCAGGATCTCGAAGCCGGGCGAGAAGACGACGAACAACACGCCGACGAAGAACATGACCGCCAGCACGATGATCGTCTTCCTGCGGCCGATCCTGTCCGAGATCTGGCCGCCGATCAGGGCACCCACCGCGGCGGCGAAGATCAGCGAGCTGATGACCACGCCCAGCTGTAGCAGGGACAGCCCGAGCTCCTTGGCCATCGGGCCTTCGGCACCGTTGGACACACCGGTGTCATAGCCGAACAGCAGGCCACCGAGGCAGGCGACGACCGAGATCAGGCCGATCCGCTTGCGGTAGGGACCCTCGGTCAGAGGTGGCAGCTCGGCTTCGGACGCCGGGGCCGCATGTGCAGCAGTCATGCATGGACTCCTTGGGTGCTGGTGGTTCGCGATGTGGTGCCGATAGTCTTGCTGTGATTTACATCTCATTCAACTGGTTTTACCCATCATTTTCCCATCAACGGAGCAGGTCGCTTGCCGCTACAAGGTCCATGAGATCGCTCAGCAGGGCGGGCTAAGTGAAGTGGCGGTGGATCGGGTCTTGCACGATCGCCACAATGTGCGCGACTCCACGCAGTTGGAAGTCGAGCAGGCCATCCGCGACCTCGATAAGCAGCGCTCGCAGTTGCGATTGGCGGGGCGCAAGTATCTATTTGACGTCGTCATGCAAGCGCCGCAACGGTTTTCGAGTGCGTTTCGACGCGGTGGAGGCCGAGTTGCCGGCGCTGCCGCCGGCGGTGGTGCGCGGCCCCTTTCATTTCCGTCGAGGCCTCGTTCGCCGCGCTGTGAGGAGCCCCCGCATCCTCGCGCGGGGCAACCGCTACCGCCGCTCGCTTCAAACCCTGATGTTCAATGCGATCGCCGACCATGTTTCCGACCTGACTCGCGGCACCCGAGCAGCTTCGGTTCGAGCATGATCAACGGCATCAGGCACTGGCAGGTGAACTATGGAACGGGCTAGCGGCCACGCCTGGTGTTGATCGTCGCGAAGACGCTAAACCCGATCAGCGTGCCCAGGGCGATCGAGAAGATCGCGGCGACGGTTGATCCCAGGGTGGTGATGTCGCCCTCACCGGCCGCGGCCTCGCCGAGCGATTCAAAGCTCAACGCACCCGGCACCAACGCCCAGAACGCCGCGAGCATCATCACGATCGCCGGCGGGGATGTCTTGATCCGTGCCGCCAGCATCGCGAACGGCACCACCAGAAACGCACCGACCGCGCCGGAATGCGTTGGCGACAAGAACAGGCCACCCACCTTCTGCCCGACCAGCGCCACGCCGATCGCCAACATCAGCCACAACAGCGACCCTTTGGGCGCCGACAGATAGATGTACAGCCCGACCGAGATCACCACGACAGCGACGTACAGCGACCACCCACCCATCTGCGCCGACGGCTGTTGCGGGGCGAGCTGGCCCCCGACATGGATGCCCAAGCCGACGCCGAAGACCATCAGCATCAGTTGAGCCACCCCGTAGATCAGACGGCTGGCGCCGCTGATGACTTGCGCGCTGGCCAATTCCATCGCGGCGATCGTCAACGCCAGCCCCGGCAGGATCGCCACCAGCGGCGGACTGATCACCCGCAGCAACCCATCGTTGGCCGCGTCGGCAACAAACCAGGTGGCCAACGTGGTGACAACCGCGGCGGCCAGCGTCGGCAGCACCGCATTCAGCGTCGGAAAAGGCCTGCCCAACATGACGATTACGCCGACCACAGTTCCGAGAAACACGTAGCCCCACAACGACGCCCAGGTCGGATTGATCACCATGCCGAACCCCAACGTGGTGATGGTGTAGCCGATCACGGTGGTCACGGGTCCGAACCGCGGCGGCATGGTGCGCGCGGCGGCGGCCTCGCGGGCCGCGTCGGCCGGAGTAATTCCGCCGACCTCGGCCAGCTCGGCGATCGCATCGATCCGGCCCGCGAGGTTCAGCTGTGTCGTCGGCTTGACGATCGTCTCGACCTCATAGGCGACGGTGCCGACCTGCACCACAAGCGCGGTCGGCAGCACGACAACGCGAACCGTTTCGCTGGTGTAGTGATGGGCGATCGCAAGCAGCCGCGCCGCGACGAGTTGCGTTGGCTGTTCACACTCGATCAGCGCGATCCCCAGCTCGCGCAGCATCGCGGCGACCTCCGCGTCGTCGTGGTCCTGCCCCTCGGCCAGCGCCTGCGGTATCTCCTTGCGGATCGACTGCAGTAGTCGTTTCGCGCTCCAGCGTTGGCGGTCACTCATTCCGACGGGACCGGAATCGGGTCGAGCGGGTTGCCGGGTGCTCGGCCATCTCGGCCCTCAGCGCAGCGGTGACGTACTCCCCAACGGATTGCCGTACTTCGGCAACCCACGCGCGCTGGGCGTCGTCGAGCTGGAAGTCCACAACGGCGACATTATCGGCATCAGCACGCAGCAGCGATCGGAAAGCGACCACAAGATGTCGCTCGAGTGAGGCGGGCAACTCCGAGAGTGCCCAGGGCCGGATTTGCTGCACCCCGCCCATCACGCCCACTGACCCGACGATGGGCCGTTATCGTGAGCCCGTGGAAGGGACGCCATTTGGCCGCTACCAGCTGATTGAGTTGCTGGGTCGTGGCGGTATGGGCGAGGTGTGGCGCGCCCACGACACCACCATCGACCGCGTGGTGGCGCTGAAGATGCTGCTCCCCCACTTCGCCCAAGACCCCGACTTCGACAAACGGTTCCGCCGGGAAGCCCGCACCGCAGCACGCCTCGACGACCCCCACGTCGTGCCCATCCACGACGTCGGCGAAATCGACGGTCGCCTCTACGTCACCATGCGCCTGATCAACGGCGTCGACCTGGACACCCTGCTCAAGACCGGACCGCTCGACCCCCGACGCGCGGTCCACATCATCGAGCAGATCGCCTCGGCGCTGCACAGCGCCCACCAGGCAGGGCTGGTGCACCGCGACGTCAAACCGTCCAACATTCTGTTGGCCCACAACGACTTTGCCTACCTCATCGACTTCGGCATCGCCCGCGCCGCCGACGACACCGCGTTGACGTCCGAAGGCTCGACCATCGGCACCTGGGCCTACATGGCCCCCGAACGCTTCCGCACCGGCGACATCGAACCCAGCTCCGACATTTATGCGCTGGCCTGCGTGCTGTACCAATGCCTCACCGGCGAGCCACCTTTCCCCGGCTCTACCCTCGAGCAGGTCGCGGTGGGCCACATGGTCGCGCCGCCGCCCAGACCCTCTGAAGTCAGACGCACCGTCCCA
>DASQCE010000454.1:0-6300 GCA_035634855.1 Mycobacterium sp. | reverse complement strand
TCCGCCAGCTTGTGTTTGATCGCCTGGTAGGTGCCGATCACCTTGCCGAATTGACTGCGCTGCTTGGCGTATTCGACAGAGGCGTCCAACAGCGCCTGGCCGGCACCGACCAGCTGAGCGGCCGTGGCCAGCGCACCGAAGTCGTAGGCACGTGCGATGTCGGCAGGCCGAGGATCGCCGGAAGCGATGACGTCGAACAGCTTTCGGCTCGGGTCGACCGACTCATGCCCTGCGCCCGCAACCCCCTCACGGACGGATCCTTCGCTCGCGACCAGGATGAGTCCCGCCGAGTCGGCGTCGACGGCCCGCGGCACGTGTGGCGGCAGCGCGACGGTGGCGATCAGCTCGCCGGTCGCCAGTGCGGTCGATCGGTCGTCGTCGGCGAGCAGAACCGGTGCCACCGCAATTGATTCGGTGACCGGGCCGGGCACACACCAGCGGCCCAGCCGCTCCGCGGCGACCATGAAATCGACGGGGTGCGCGTCGATCCCGTCGTATTTCTCGGAAACCGTCAGCGCGGTGACGCCGAGGTCGGCCAGTTGCGCCCACACCTTGCGGCCCGGGGCGGTATCGCCCGCGGCCCAGGCCCGCACGGCAGCGGGTAGATCGGCAGCGCTCAACGCTGCGTCGATGCTGGCGGCGAAGTCGCGCTGCTGTTCGTCCAAATCAAATTTCATCAGGTCTACTTTCGGGGTAGTCCCAGCAGGCGCTCGGCGATGATGTTGCGTTGAATCTCGTTGGTGCCCGCATAGATCAGGCCGCCGAGCGCGAACAGCAGCCCGTCGGTCCAGGAGTCGGCGAGCTCTCCCTCGGCGCCGCGCATATCCACCGCTGTCTGATGCAGCGCGACATCGAGCTCCGACCAGAACACCTTGGTCACCGACGACTCGGCGCCTAGCTCGCCGCCCGCGGCCACCCGTGTCACCGTCCCGAACGTGTGCAGCCGGTAGGCCTGCGCCTTGATCCAGGCGTCGACGACGCGATCGGCAAAGGCAGCATCGGGATTAGCTTTCCATTGCGCAACGAGACGTTCGGCGGGCGCCAGGAAGCGGGCTGGACTCCGGAGCGACATGCCGCGTTCGTTGCTCGACGTGCTCAATGCGGCGCGCCAGCCGTCGTGCACCCCGCCGATCATGTCGTGGTCGGGGACGAACACGTCGTCGAGGAAGATCTCGCCGAAGCCGGTATCTCCGCCGAGTTGCGCGATCGGCCGGACGGTGACGCCGTCGGCCCTCAGGTCGAACATGAAGTAGGTCAGGCCACGGTGACGTTCGGCCTCGGGATCGGAGCGGAACAACCCGAATGCCCGCTCCCCGAACGGGGCCCGCGAACTCCAGATCTTCTGGCCGTTGAGCAGCCAACCGCCATCGGTCTTGGTCGCCGTCGATCGCAGTGAAGCCAGGTCACTGCCCGACTCCGGCTCCGACCACGCCTGCGCCCAGATCTCCTCACCGCTGGCCATCTTGGTCAGCACCCGATCCAGTTGTGCCTCGGTGCCGTGTGCGAACAACGTCGGCGCAAGCATCGACGTGCCGTTAGCGCTGGCGCGTCCCGGCGCGCCGGCGCGGAAGTACTCCTCCTCGTATACGACCCACTGCAGGAGGGTCGCGTCGCGGCCGCCATACTTCTCGGGCCAGGTGATCACCGACAGGCCGGCGTCGAAAAGCACCTTGTCCCAATGCCGATGCTGCTCGAAACCCTCGGCGGTGTCGTACGACTTCGTCGGGAACGACTCCTTGTTCGCCGCTAGGAAGTCGCGTATCTCGGCCTGGAACGTCAGCGTCGCGTCGTCAAGGTTCAGGTCCATCAGACTCTTTCTCTCAGCAGTGGTTTGACGACTTTGCCGCCCGGGTTACGTGGCAACAAATCGAGGAACTCCACGGAACGCGGTGTCTTGAAGTTCGCCAAATGCTCGCGGGTGTAGGCGATTATGGTCTTCTCGTCGAGCGTCACGCCGGGCAATGTCACGACGAATGCCTTGCCGACTTCGCCGAGCCGTTCGTCGGGCACGCCGATGACCGCGGACTCGGCGACACCGTCGAGCCGTGCCAGCACCTGCTCCACCTCGGCGGGGTACACGTTGAACCCGCCGCAGATGTACATGTCTTTGAGCCGGTCGGTGATGCTGAGATTGCCTGCAGCGTCGAGCTTTCCGACGTCGCCGGTGTGTAGCCAGCCGTCGGGGTCGATCGCGGCCGCGGTGGCCTTCGGGTCGTCGAGGTAGCCCAACATCACGTTCGGCCCCCGCAGCAGCACCTCGCCTGTCCCATCCTCGGCGGGATCGTCGATGCACAGCTCGAAGTCCGCGATCGGACGGCCACAGGTGGTGGCGACGGTGGCCGCGTCGTCGTGGGCCGTGCACATGGTGCCGAAGCCGTTGGCCTCGGTCAGGCCGTACGCGGTGAGCACGATGTCGATGTCGAGCTCGGTCTGCATGCGTTCGATGAGCACGACCGGAACCACCGCGGCGCCGGTGACCGCGAACCGCAGCGAGGACAGGTCGTATTCGCCGCGCTTGGGGTGGTCGAGCAGCGTCTGATAGATCGTCGGCGGCCCGGGCAGCACGGTGATGCGATGGTGCTGCACGGCCCGCATGGCCTGCTCGGGGTCGAACGTCAGCTGCGGAATCAGGGTTGCCCCGGTCTGCAGGCACGCCAGGATTCCGGCCTTGTAACCGAAGTTATGGAAGAACGGGTTGATGCACAGGTAGCGGTCGTCGCTGGTGATCTCGCCGCACTCGGCCCATGCCGCCGAGCCGGCCAGCGACTGCCGATGCGCGCACAGCGCGCCCTTGCTGCGGCCGGTGGTGCCGGACGTGAAGAGGATGTCGGAGACGTCGTCGGGCTGGACCGTTGCGGCGCGCGCGTCGGCCGCGTCGAGGTCAGAGCCCCGCGCGATGAACTCGTCCCAGGTTCCGTCGTCCTTCTCGATCGGTACCCGGACGATGTCGCGCAGTTCCGGCAGGGTGTCGCGGTCTACCGAAGCCGCATTGTCGGCGCCGAGGAACTCAGCGGATGCGAACAATAGCGGTGCGCCGGTCCGCGCCAGGATGTCGCTGGCCTCGCTGGCCGTGTAGCGGGTGTTCAGTGGCACGAGCACGCCGCCGGCGTAGGTGGTGGCCAGGCACGCGACCACCCAGTGCCAGGTGTTCGGCGACCAGATCGCGACCCGGTCCCCGGCGCCGACGCCCAGATCGATCATCGCCGCGGCGGCCCGCCGGACCTCGTCTCGCAACTCGGCGAATGTCAGCCGCCGACCCTCCCCGGCATGACCGCCGGCACCGCCAGCAGCGACCAGCGCGTCATGCTCAGAGAATCCGTCGGCAATACGGTCCAGGACCTGCGGAATGGTCCACGGATCGTCCCCTGCCCTGCGGCCGTGGGCCCACGTCATCGATGCTCCTCTAACAAAGCAAGTGCTTGGTAGGTTAGCCTACAAGAGTGATAGAGGTCCAGGAGTTCAGGGCCGAGGTCCGCGACTGGCTCGCCGACAACCTCGTCGGCGAATTCGCCGCGCTCAAGGGCCTCGGCGCGCCAGGGCGCGAGGACGAGGCCTTCGAGGAACGGCGGGCGTGGAACCAGCATCTGGCGGCGGCCGGTCTGACCTGCCTGGGCTGGCCGGTCGAGCACGGCGGGCGGGGCCTGTCTGTTGCGCACCGCGTCGCGTTCTATGAGGAGTACGCCCGCGCGGACGCGCCCCACAAGGTCAACCACTTCGGCGAGGAACTGCTCGGGCCGACGCTGATCGCCTACGGCACGCCCGAGCAGGAGAAGCGCTTCCTGCCGAAGATCCTCGACGTCACCGAGCTGTGGTGCCAGGGCTATTCCGAACCCGGCGCCGGCAGTGACCTGGCCAACGTTTCGACCACGGCCGAGCTCGACGGCGACAAGTGGGTGATCAACGGCCAGAAGGTTTGGACGTCGATGGCGCACCTGTCGCAGTGGTGCTTCGTGGTGGTCCGCACCGAGAAGGGCTCCAAGCGGCACGCTGGCCTGTCGTATCTCCTTGTGCCGCTGGACCAGTCGGGCGTCCAAATACGCCCGATCGTTCAGCTGACCGGGAGCGCGGATTTCAACGAGGTGTTCTTCGACGACGCCCGCACCGACGCAGATCTGGTCGTCGGGCAGCCCGGCGACGGGTGGCGGGTTGCGATGGGAACGCTGACCTTCGAGCGCGGCGTGTCGACGCTGGGCCAGCAGATCCGTTACGCACGTGAGCTTTCCAACCTGGTGCAGGTGGCCGAACGTACGGGCGCCGCCGACGACCCGCTGATCCGTGAGCGGTTGACGAGGTCGTGGGTGGGCCTGCAAACGATGCGGTCCTACGCGTTGGCCACCATGGACGTCGAGCAGCATCGGAGCCGCCCCGGCGGCGACATGGGCCAGGGCCAGGACAACGTGTCGAAGCTGTTGTGGGCCAACTGGCATCGCGATCTGGGCGAGCTGGCGATGGACATCGTCGGGAAGGCCGGTCTGGTGGCCAAGGACGGCGAGTTCGACGTTTGGCAGCACCTCTATCTGTTCACCCGCGCCGACACCATCTATGGCGGGTCCAATGAGATCCAGCGCAACATCATCGCCGAGCGGGTGCTCGGCCTGCCGAGGGAGGTCAAGGGATGAGCGCTTGCGCGAAGACCCTTAGGCGAGCAGCATGACCCTGGCCGAAGTGCCGAAAGAGATTGAGGGGCACGGGCTTCTGAACGGCAAGGTAGTCGTCGTGACGGCCGCCGCCGGCACTGGGATCGGGTCCGCGGTGGCCCGTCGGGCGTTGGCCGAGGGCGCCGACGTCGTCGTCTCCGACCACCACGAGCGCCGGCTTGGTGAGACCCGTTACCAGCTGACCGAGCTCGGTCTGGGTCGGGTCGAGAGCGTGGTGTGTGACGTCACGTCCACCGCACAGGTCGACGCGCTGATCGCATCGACCACAGCGCGCATGGGGCGGCTGGACGTCCTGGTCAACAACGCCGGTCTTGGCGGCACGACACCGGTGGTCGACATGACCGACGAGGAATGGGACCGGGTGCTCAACGTGACGTTGACCTCGACGATGCGCGCTACCCGCGCCGCGCTGCGCTACTTCCGCGACGCCGACCACGGCGGGGTGATCGTCAACAACGCCAGCGTGCTGGGCTGGCGGGCGCAGCATTCGCAGTCGCACTATGCGGCGGCCAAGGCCGGTGTGATGGCGTTGACCCGATGCAGCGCAATCGAAGCCGTGGAGTACGGCGTCCGTATCAATGCGGTGTCGCCAAGCATCGCCAGGCACAAATTCCTGGAGAGGACCAGCTCTTCCGATCTGTTGGACCGGTTGTCAGAGGGTGAGGCGTTCGGGCGGGCAGCCGAGCCGTGGGAAGTCGCCGCCACCATTGCATTTCTCGCCAGTGATTACTCTAGTTACCTTACTGGAGAAGTGATTTCGGTGTCGAGCCAACGCGCATGAGCACGAATAAGCGTGCCTTCCAGGCGCCGACCCGACGCGACGAGCTTCTGGAGCTCGCCGCCGCGATGTTCGCCGAGCGCGGGCTCCGGGCTACCACTGTGCGCGACATCGCCGATTCCGCGGGCATCCTGTCGGGCAGCCTGTACCACCACTTCTCGTCCAAGGAGGAGATGGTCGACGAGCTGCTGCGCGGCTTCCTGGACTGGTTGTTCGAGCGGTATCAGGAAATCGTTGCAACGGAACCAAATCCGCTGGAGCGGCTCAAGGGTTTGTTCATGGCGTCGTTCGAGGCGATCGAGCACCGGCACGCACAGGTCGTCATCTACCAGGACGAGGCGAAACGACTCTCCGGGCTGCCGCAGTTCGACTTCGTCGAGACGCGCAACAAGGAGCAGCGGAAGATGTGGTTGGACCTGCTTAACCAGGGCGTCGAGCAGGGTTACTTCCGACCCGACATCGATGTGGACCTGGTGTATCGGTTCATCCGCGACACCACGTGGGTTTCGGTTCGCTGGTATCAGCCAGGCGGCCCGTTGACGGCCGAAGAAGTTGGCCGACAATATCTTTCAATTGTCCTTGGCGGCATCACCAAAGAAGGAGCCAATAATGCCTGAGGCATATGTCATCGAAGCAGTGCGCACCGCGGTGGGTAAGCGAAACGGATCGCTCGCCGGTGTGCACCCGGTGGATCTGGGAGCAGCGGGGTGGCGCGGCCTTTTCGACCGTGTCGACGCCGACCCCGGTGCGGTCGACGATGTGATCGCCGGCTGCGTCGACGCCATCGGGCCACAGGCGGGCAACATCGCGAGGTTGTCCTGGCTTGCCGCCGGATACCCGGAGGAAGTGCCCGGCGTCACCGTC
>DASQCE010000453.1:0-8695 GCA_035634855.1 Mycobacterium sp. | reverse complement strand
CAGGGACATCGGCTTGGTCTTCGCCGCCCACTCGTCGGTGGCGTGGAACGCGGCGCGCCGCGACGAGCAGTTCAAGCGTGCGCTGGCCAGCCGCGACGTCATCGGCCAGGCCAAGGGCATGATCATGGAGCGGTACGGCGTCGATGCCGTTCAGGCGTTTGAGGTGCTGCGCAAGCTGTCGCAGGATTCGAACGTGGCGCTGGTCCAGGTCGCCGCGGACCTTGTCGGGAAAGCGCAGTCCGAGACCTAAGCGTCACCGCCGGTCGCGCCAATCGGCAGGAACCGCCGGATGTGGGACCGAATCTCCTTGCGACGCTGACTAATCGACGGCAGATTCAGCGCCAGCGGCGCGGGCGGAGTCGCGGCTTCGATCGAATCAGCAAGTGGCAGTGCGAGTGTCGGCGGAGCCGGAGGCGTCGCAGCCTCCACGACTCGCCACAGGCAGGACCGGGACCGGCGGGGCGGGCCATTGTGGGCTTTGCTCGTCGCGGACCCAGTTGTTTAGCAGCGCGACTCGACTCATGCCGGCGGCCAGCCCCGCTGCCGGATTCACTCGCTGTGGCCGAAGCGTGACGGATCCTTGACCGAATTGCTAAGGCGCCCCTACACATCGATTAGTCGCGGCACTCCTAGGATCATATTGACACTGTTGTAATTTCGAAGGAATCGGAAGCCATGCGTGGGGTTGTTCTGTGTGTTCTCGCAGCGATCGGGACCAATGCGATTGTGGCTGCAGGGCCGGCCGGCGCCAACATGGCGGCAGCGAACCAGTCGTATAAGCCCGCCGCAGCGGCGAACCAGTCGTATGAGCCCGCCATTGCTTCTGTATTGCCAAGGCGGGGCGAGGTTGTGGGTGTGGCGCACCCCGTAGTGGTGACCTTCAGCGCGCCCGTCGCCGACAAGCGCGCGGCCGAGCGCGCCATTGACATAAAATCGGCGCCCGCGATGACGGGCAAGTTCGAATGGCTCGACAACGACGTCGTGCAGTGGGTTCCCGACCGATTCTGGCCGGCGCACAGCACGGTGGCGCTATCGGTGGGCCGCCTGTCAAGGGAATTCGCAACGGGCCCTGCCGTCATCGGTGTTGCCAGCATCTCGGATCACACGTTCACCGTGAGCATCGACGGCGTCGACGCGGGACCGCCGTCTGAAAGGCCGGCGCCGCACCACCGACCCCACTGGGGAGAGCCTGGGGTGTTCCCGGCTTCGATGGGTAGCCCGGCGTATCCAACGCCTGTCGGCACTTACACCGTTTTATCCAAGGAACGCTCGGTGGTCATGGATTCGAGCAGCGTGGGCATTCCCGTCGACGCTCCCGACGGTTACCGGCTTACGGTCGATTACGCCGTCCGTATCACGAGCCGTGGCCTCTTCGTGCATTCAGCTCCGTGGGCTGTCAATTCACTCGGGTACGAGAATGTCAGCCACGGCTGTGTCGGACTCAGCACCGAGGACGCTGAGTGGTACTTCAACACGGTCAATGTTGGCGACCCGGTGATTGTGCAGGAAAACAGCATCGAAGTTCCTCGAGTAGTGTCGGGTTAACGAGGCCCCGCACTTAGCCGATGTGCGGGGGGACGCTCCTCATCCCGTCGTTGTCGTCCACGCTAGGCGCCGAACGTTCCTTACCGCGCGATATTTTCTCGAAATTTCGAACGGTAAGGAACGTTCGTCGCTGCCGCTCTGGCTGAGTTCTACTGCCAATTAACGGGTTTGGCCCGGCGACGCGTCATTACTCGCCGCCGGACCAACCCGCGTGAGGATTAGTTTCAGCGCGCCGTCAGCCCGCAGGACCAGGCAGAATTGGCTGACCGGAGACAGGCGCTCCATCTGACGGCGGACCAGACGGCTGCTCCTTGCCGGCAACGCCAGACATGGCCGTAATCGGCGCACCCACCGGCACCGGCGCACCCACCGGAGCACCCACCGGCACCGGCGCACCCACCGGAGCACCAACGGGCACCGGCGCCGCGACAGGAACAGGCCCAGGCAATGCCATCGGAACACCGGCCATGTCAGTGAGTGGAGCGCTAGCTGGACTGCACGCGCCCGCTGCCGGAGATGCACCAACGGCATCGGTCGCTGCCGGAGCTGCACCAGCTCCGTCGCCCGACGACGTCTGGACGCATCCGTAACCGCCGCCGGTTATTAGCGGGGCGGCCGCAACCTCCGGGCTCAACGCCAAAGCGACGCCGCACAATCCAGCGCCGGCAGCAACTACTGTGATGGTGAATCGATCAAAGATCGTCATCGACGTCGAACCCTTTCATTTACGCTCAGTCATTCGCATTCAAGTGATGCAGCAAAGCCGCATCCCGTACAGAAGTCGCGGTTAAACGACCGCGTCAATTAATATCAGCCAACGTCGGCGGCACGCCACGCCGCACCGCATCGTTTCCAAATGGTGACGTTCGGCAGCCCCAGACGCCGGTCGGATTTGAGGTACCCGCAAAACCGCTTGAGGTGCATCGAGCGCGAACGGTGACCCGGCCCGCAAGATTTGCCGCGCAGACAATTCCGGAGTTACCCAACCGTTGCAACGGCGAAGCACTCCCGTGACTGGGTTTCGGTTCTGCCGTCTGGGGCATCACTGAAGTGGGAGATCACGCAAGACAGGGGCTGGTATGCGATGAGTGTCGAATCCAAGCAGACCGCAGAGCCGTCGCTCGGCGATCTGATGAGTCAGCTGTCGTCGCAGGTGTCGCGGCTGATCCGCGATGAACTGCGGCTGGCGGAAAAGGAGTTCCAGGAGTCCGCCAAGCACGCCGGGATCGGTGCCGGGTTGTTCAGTGTCGCGGGTCTGCTGGCGTTCCTCTGTGCTGCGACCTTCATCGCCGCCGCGGTGGCCGCCCTGTCGCTGGTGTTGGCGGTGTGGGCGTCCGCGCTTATCGTCGGCGCGGTCCTGTTCGTCGCGGCCGGGGTCGCCGCACTGGTCGGCCGGCGCCAGGCACAGGAGGTCACGCCGGCGGCGCCGAGAACCGTCGAAACCGTGAAAGCAGACATTCAAGAGTTGAAGGATGCGCGCCATGGCACACCCTGATTCCACGCCGGCGGAGCCCGGCCCCGACGCCGGCATCGACGACATTCAGGCCGATATCGAACGCACTCGAAAGGAATTGGGCGACACCGTCGGAGCCTTATCGGCCAAGCTCGATGTGAAGGAGCGCACCAAGCAAAAGGCCGCGGAAACCAAGGAGCGCGTCGTCGAGACCACGCATTCAGTGGGACGTATTGCGACCGAGCCGAAAGTCACACGACCGGTGATAACGGTGCTCGTGATTGGCGCACTCGCTGTTGGGGTCGTGGTCTGGAGGCGACGCCGCTGAGGCCGCTGCCGCGGAACATCAAGGCAGCGGCGCACACCATTTCAAGTGGGTGCCGCCGGTCGTTGGCCGCGCGATCGAGAAATCGCCCCCTGCGTCTTCCGCGCGCCGACGCAGATTGGTCAGGCCGCTTCCAGTCACCTCGGCTGGGATCCCTATCCCGTCGTCGACAACATCGATGCACAGGTCGTCGCTTACCGCGACGTTCACGGTGAGGGTTGTTGCGCCGGCGTGCCGAACGGCGTTGCTCACCGCTTCACGCACCACAGCTTCCGCGTGATCGGCCAGCGCCGCATCGACCACCGACAGGGGTCCTGTGTATTGCACCGTGGTGCGGAGATTCGACGTTGAAAACTGTGCAATGGCTTCGTCCAAACGCTGACGGAGCCGGGTGACTCCCGACGACGACCCGTGTAGATCGAAGATCGCCGTACGGATCTCCTGAATTACTTCCTGCAGATCGTCGACGCAGTCGGTGAGCCGCTGCTGCACTTCGGGTACGCGTGCCCTGGGAATCGTTCCCTGCAGCGCAAGCCCGACGGCGAACAGGCGCTGTATGACGTGATCATGTAGGTCGCGAGCGATGCGGTCGCGGTCGGTCAGGATGCTGAGCTCACGCATCTGGCGTTGCGTGCTGGCCAATTGCCAAGCCAGAGCAGCCTGATCGGCGAACGCAGCCATCATGTCGAGTTGTTCGTTGTTGAACGGCTGCGCACCGACGGCCCGCACAGCGACAAGGACGCCGGGGACCGCGTCGGTGGCGCGAAGGGGCAGTACGAGCGCCGGGCCGGTCGCGACCGTATCCCCGGGCGCCAGTTCGAATTGGTCGAACCGACCGGGCATGCGCTGAACAAACGCCTTGCCGATCAAGGTTCCTTCCACCGGAATCGAATGCACCTCGGTCGCCGAGCCGTGACCGGACGTCGCCGCGATGACCAGCTCGTCGACCTCACTTGCCGGCAGGTCGGGATCGACGGGTACGGCCACGAACGTCAGTTCGGCGCCACTGAGAGTGCGAGATTCGTCAGCGACCAGACGGAACACCCGAGCGGGGTCGGCGCCTGACAGCAGCTCGGTGCCGATGTCACGGGTGGCCTCGATCCAAGACTGTCGGGTCTTCGAGGCCTCATACAGGCGCGCGTTGTCGATCGCGATGCCCGCGGCCGCGGCAAGGGCCTGCACCAAGACTTCGTCATCCTCGCTGAACGGCTGCCCGCCGGACTTCTCTGTCAGGTACAGATTGCCGAAGACCTCGTCGCGTATCCGGACGGGCACCCCGAGGAAGGTCCGCATCGGGGGATGGTTCGGTGGAAACCCGACAGACGAGGCGTGGTGCGAGATGTTGTCCAGCCGAATGGGTTTGGGATCGTCGATCAGCACGCCGAGCACGCCCCGCCCCTCGGGTAAATGCCCGATCTGCTCGCGCATCTCCTCGTCGATGCCTTCGTAGATGAATTCCACCAATTCATGGTCGTGCCCGCGCACGCCCAGCGCCCCGTACCGGGCGTCGACGAGGTCGATCGCGGTGTGCACGATCGTGCGGAGGGTTTCGTCCAGTTCGAGCCCGGAGGTCACGACCAGCATGGCTTCGACTAGACCGTCGAGTCGGTCGCGGCCCTGCACGATCTGCTCGACGCGGTCCTGGACCTCTATGAGCAGTTCTCTGAGTCGCAGCTGGGACAGCGTGTCGCGCAGCGGACGCATGCTGGTTTCAACGCCTGACTCGACCGGGTCGGTCACGAAGCAATCGTCCCATCTTGTCGAGACCATGGCGAAGCGTTCTTCAACTAATTGACGAGGCTGCAGATGGTGGGGCGGTCCCGGCACCCCCACTCCGGGACGCCGCGTGGCGAATTAGTTCGTGAATGTCACCGCACGCTTCAGGCGAAAGCGGTTTCGCGGTCTGGCTCGGGGCCGAACGCAAATCGACGACCCGTAACGCTCAGCGGGCGAACGCGTACGTAATGTTGCTTCGCCGTCGCCGTCCATGGCAGCAGCTGTGCACGCTCCGCCTCATCTATTTCGTCGTGGCTGCGAAGTATGCGCGCCGTCCCCTTGACTATCACGCTCCAGCCTTCGGTAACGCCATGGTCGTCGGCCTCGAACAGCACGTGATCGTTGATCGCAGTGCTCACCAACTTGCCGCCCTCGGCGGTGCGGAACAGCACAGTCCTGTGCTGGACGACGAAGTTGACCGGGAAGATGTCCGGCCGGCCATCCACGCTTGTGACGAGCCGTCCCAACGCGACGCTCGACAGAAGATTCCAGCATTCCGTCTCCGACAGGATGGAGATCGCCTGCGATTCTTCGTACATGGCCACGACGTTAGCCACGGTCGTTGCCCGTCGATATGGTCAAAAGTCCCACAAATTGAGCACGAACGGCCACGCCCCAATCAGCAGCGCCCGTTCAGTCGGCTCCGTCCACGGAGCGGCAGATCATGACCGGGATAGCCGAGTGGTGCAGCAGGTTGAGTCCTATGGAACCCAGCACGGCGCCGGTCAGAAGCCCCGCGGCCCCGGCTGCCGATGACGAAGAGTTGCGCGTCTTGTGCGAAACGTAAAAGCGCCCTGCTGGGCCTGTCGGAGTCGACTATCTCCGTCACGTACACGCCCGGGTACAGATCGATCCACGGTATCAACATGTCCGAAAGGTGCTGTGGTGCATCACGTTCTACATGTCCCCAGTCGATCATGAACGGAAGCGCGACATCACCTGCCGGTCGCCGTGATCGTAACCCGACTGGCGTGGTCGTGGTCCACTCCGACGACGATGGGTTGTTGGGTGGAGAAATCGCACCGCCGCGCCAAGCCACGACCGGGCACGTCGAATGCGCGGCCACTGACATCGTCGTCGAGCCGACCAAAACCGCTGTCCCCAGCGACAGCTCATCAGTGCCGAGAACAATCAGTCGTGCGACACGGCTCGACTCGACCAGTGCTTGGCCGGCAGAACCAACCACCTGGGCGCAGGCGATGTGCAGGCCCTTGAAATGGGCTCGCACGGCTTGTTCAGCGGCTTGAACAATGGCCTCCGCCGATTCACGCCGGGCAGCCATCTCCGCGGCGGTGGGGTCGGCGATCGCATCGGAAGAAGTGCGATCCGGCTTCAGATGCAGGATTTGTAGCGGAGCCCCGAATTCTTCGGCGACCGCTGCTGCCCAGCGCCCTGCCCGGATTGCGGCGAAGCTCCCGTCGACCCCCACGACGACGGGATAAGACTTGCCATTCATGCTCACACGCGGCGCCGGGTGGGTCTGTCACACCAGGGCCGGAAGACCCTTGCTTGGGGACCATTGACCCTGGCCGCCGCGAGCCCGGTGCCTGATCGTGGAATGGCAGAGAGCGGAGGTCCAATGCGCGCCACCATGGTTGGCACAGAGGTCATCAGTGATGCCGTGCGGTTGGCATGCCGTGCGCCATCACTGCACAACAGCCAGCCTTGGAGTTTAGGGATTGAAGGTGACACCGTTTCGCTCTTCGCGGACGCGGACCGGGTCGTCCGGGCGGCGGACAGCTCGGGCCGGGAAGCCCTACTAGCCTGCGGCGCCCTACTCGATCACTTCCGGGTGGCAATGGCCGCCGCCGGATTCGCAGCCAAAGTGGACCGACTCCCCAACCCCGACAACCCATTACATGTAGCCACGATCGATTTCGAGGTGATGGAGTACGTCACCGATGGTCACCGGCAACGCGCGAATGCGATTCTGCTGCGACGCACTGATCGGCTCCCGTTCGCCGCTCCACCCGACTGGCATGTGTTCGAGGAGGAGTTCCGCGACACCGTTGATTCCTACGCCGTGCGCCTCGACGTCATCCCCGACGATCTTCGTCCGCAGCTAGCCGAAGCCTCTCAGCTCACCGAGTCGTTGCGTCTCTACGATTCCTCGTATCATGCCGAACTAGATTGGTGGACAGCAACTTTCGAGGTTTCCGAGGGCATCCCCCTGAGCTCCCTCGTGTCGGCGGCCGAAAGTGACCGCGTCGACGTGGGACGTACGTTCCCCGTAACCCATCACCGCGAACGGAGGCCCGAAGTCGACGAGGATCGTGCCAAGGTCCTGGTCTTGTCGACATACGACGACACCCGCGAGAGCGTGCTGCGCTGCGGTGAGTCACTATCCGCCGCGCTGCTCGACGCCACGACAGTCGGGTTCGCCACTTGCACGCTGACCCACATCACCGAGGTTCCGGCGAGCCGAGCGATTCTCGCCGGGTTGATTGATCAGAGCAATAGGGGCCTCACACCCCAGGTTCTCATTCGCGTCGGGCTGACACCATGGATCGAGAACGTCCCTCCCCCGACGCCACGTCGGCCGATGAGCGAGGTGTTCGAAGTCCGTTAAGGACCAAAGTCTGCGCACTAGGGCCTTTCGCCCCTCGGCGGCGCGGCACGACGTCAATAGGGTTGAAACCGTCTGACACGCAAGCGCAGGAGCCACCATGCGAGACCACTACTCACCATCGCCGTCCGTTGTGGTCGGCATCGATGGTTCACGATCCGCCGTCCATGCCGCCTTGTGGGCCGTCGACGAAGCGATCAGTCGCGATATCCCACTGCGCCTCATATACGCGATCGACCCGGCCGATACGACCAGCACCGATCCAGAGGACGCAGCCCGCGACCTCGCCAAGGCCGACGTCGCAGTCAGGCATGCGTTCACGGCGGTCGAGTCGACGGACAAACCCGTCAAGATCGAGGTCGAGATCCTGCAAAAGAGACCAACGCAGGCGTTGCTCGAGGCCTCGCGATGGGCCGCCATGGTCTGCGTCGGCTCGATGGGACTCAAACACAGCGCTCACGGACGGATTGGCTCGACCGCCGCGGCGTTGGCGTCGTCCGCCCGTTGCCCTGTCGCCATCATCGGCGGACACGATCCACTTCAGGCGAAACAACAGTGGGTGGTCGCCGAGCTTGACGAGTCACCTGCCAGCGAGGGCGTGTTGCGCCGCGCGTTTGAAGAGGCACACCTCCGCGGTGCTCCTCTGCGGGTAGTGACCGCATGGCAGTCACGCTTCACCGACGTTCACGACAGCGACGCCGTGGCCGACGGTAACCGGCTGGGGACGGCCCAGCTTGGCCGACGCCTCGCCCAGTGGAAGAAGCGCTATCCCGACCTCGACGTGAGTGCGGTGGCCGTCCACGACAGCACCCTGAACTTTCTCGTCAAGAACGCGCGCGCGATCCAGCTGCTAATCGTGGGACGCGAGCGGGCCCACGGAATCACCGTCCTCGTCGGCCCTCCGGGCTACGCGGCGCTCCACAACGCCGAGTGTTCGGTGCTGATCTGCGAACCCCAGAACATATTGTGAGGAACACATCCACCGTTTCGGCGACATCTACGGAGGGCCTTCGAGTGGTGAAAGTCTTCC
>DASQCE010000452.1:0-2095 GCA_035634855.1 Mycobacterium sp. | reverse complement strand
TGTCAAAGTAGCCCGGCGATTCCGGTCAATCTTCCCCGCATCTCGACAACGGCGCTAGCCGCTTGAGGATTCGGCACAAGCCCGCCATTCCACATCACCAACAAATTGTCGGAAGTTGATCCTCAAGCGGCTAGATTCGTTCTGAACCTTCCAGCCAAAACGATAGGTAAGCGGACCGACAAAATCGTTTGTTCGACGCGGAGCGGCGAGCCACTCGCCCTGGCGGTCAAGGAGCGCGAGTTAAGCCGAAGCTTCTTCGTCCGCCCAAATGAGCTCACTAGCGCGATACTGCTCGGCTTCGACTGACTCCTTGAACTCAAGAAGGTTTCCTGCAATGTCCGCTAGTTCCAGTTTGACTGCGGCTGGCGGTGGACAACCCGGTGCGCAACGCCGTTACGCACGGCGCTGCGACCAGGATCGCGCTGGCCGGCCATCGACTGGACCACACCATCACCATCACCGTCGACGACAACGGACGCGGCCTGCCCGCAGAAGAACACGAGAACGTGCTCGGTCGATTCGCCCGCGGAAGCAGTGCCGCGGCCGGAGGTTCGGGACTAGGCCTGGCGCTGGTCGTTCAGCAGGCGGCACTGCACGGCGGGAACATCATGCTGTCCGACAGCCCGCTCGGCGGGCTGCGGGCTACCCTTACCTTGTCGACTGAGCCGCTGCAGGATTCGACTGACCAGAGTTGAGCCCGCGCCGCCGGATGCCCGCAGCCAGCAGCCGCCATCCGAGCAGCAGCACCGCGGTGGCGGCCGACGCCACCACGAGAAAACTGAACGCGACGCCCGCGGAAGTGGTTCTGCGCAAGAGCATCCCGACCGCGACCGTGCAGACCCAGACCACTGCGCCGGTGGGAACGATGGCGGTGGGCCTGCGCCAACCCCGGCTGAGCAGCCAGCCAACCGCGGTGCCCGCGAGAAACGGCCAGGCGGTCTCGGCCACACCCGTCAGTGTCAGCCCCTCGGCGTGGCTGCGCCTGCCGACCGCGCAGAAGACCAGCACGCCGACGATGTCGGCGAGCGCAGCCAGCGCGCTATTTCGTCGCATAGGTCATCACGTCGCCATCCAGTGGCATGACGTCGGTTTCGTCGCGAGCGGTGAATCCGGGCTGCATCGGCGCGGGCTTCCCCGCCGCCACCACCGTCTCGAGGTCGACCGTCGAGGCGATCCGGGAATCGAGACGAAAAGACTTGAACACGAACGGAAGTCCGTCGGAGCGCAACGGATCAGGGGTGCTCATCACGTGGAAATGCAGGTGCGGCGCATCGGAATTGCCGGTGTTACCCAGCGCCGCAATGACCTGCCCGGTGGTGAGCCGGTCGCCGACCTTGACCTTCAGGCTGCCGGTTTTGAAGTGCGCGTAGAACGCATAGTTGCCGTCGCCGAGGTCCTGCACGATGTGGTTGCCGCCGTACTGCTCAAGAGGCAGTCCGGTCGGCGTCTTGCTGGGAATCTGCTCGGGCAGACCGTCGAGCACCGCCACGACAGGCCCTTCGGCAACCGCGTGGATCTCGGTACCGAAGTAGGAATAACTCTCGAGCTTGGTCGGGTCTCCGGTGAACAGCACCCCGTCGGGTTGTAGTTGAAGGTAGTCGATGGCGTACCGCTCGGCCGCCCACAGGCCTCCGGACAGCGGGTTCAACGCAGTACGGTGTGCGCTCATGTCGCAACAACCGTCGCCGTCCAACCAGCCTGGGCCGTCCAGCGGTGGCGCGATGACGACCGGCTTCCGGGACAGCACAACGACGGGCGCCACCTTCTCGTCCATGACCGCGTTGATCAGCGGCGGTGTCGGCTTCGGGACCGTGAAGCTGACCGTGTGTACGAGATCAGTGGGGAGAGGGGCGGACGTGTCCAGTGCGACGTCGAGCCAGACCGCGCCGCCCTGGGCCGGTCCCAACTTCGTCGTCGGCGTGGGCGTCCCGTACACGCGGGTCCAGTAGCCGAGCTTGTCTCCGGCCAGGGTGAGCAGCGTCTTGTCGCCGGCGTGGACGGCCACCGACGTCAGCGTCACCTCCTGATTGAGCGTGTTGGTCAGCTCTAGCTCGTAGGCGAGATGGGTTTTGCCATCGGTGGCGGGCACCGGTAC
>DASQCE010000451.1:0-16738 GCA_035634855.1 Mycobacterium sp. | reverse complement strand
CGTCGGCGTGTGCCGCATCTGGTGGAAGCCTGCGATGTTGGCCAGGATGTCGAGGCGGCCGAACTCGGCGACGCAGTCGGCGACGGCCTGCCTGCATGCGGCGGGATCGGAGATGTCCACCGACGAGTACTTGCCGCCGGGCACGTCTGCGAACACCACGGCCATCCGATCGGCGTCGCGCGCGATGCCGAACACCGAAGCGCCCCGCTCGGCGAAAAGCTGTGCGGTAGCAGCGCCGAGCCCCGCAGACGCGCCGGTGATCAAGGCGACCTTGCCATCCAGTTGTGTCATGGCAAGACCCTCTCACGGGCGTCTTTCTCGAGGTGGCGAGGTGTCCACGGAATTCGTCCCGCTAAGCGGCGCATCCGAAACCACCGGGCACCTAATCCGTGACTTCGCTTCACGAACGCTGCGATACTCAGCGGCGTGACGATCATCCGGGTGCTCGCCGCGGCTGTCATGTTCGCGTGCGTGGCCCTCGGCTTCGCCGGGCCGACCCACGCTGACCAGGTCATCGAGGGCGTCTACAACTACACGCCGCAGGACGGCGACAGCGGGTCGTGGGAAATCTGGCCGTCGTGCGTCCCGGTGGTCGGGGATTTGCGGGAGCCGCTGAACCTGCCGGTCGCCTGCCGGCTGCACATGTCCCCGTCGACGGGCCTCGCCGGTGGCGACGCGATCCTGACCGGGGGCCTCTGGCAGTTCAGCACGCCCAAGAAGGAAGGCATGCAGTGCCCCGATGGCAGCTGGGCACCCACCGTCGAAACCTTCAAGTTCGATGACCTTACGCTGACGGGCACCCGCACCATCGCCCACAACGACGTCTGCGGTCTGCAGCCGGGGATCATCAGCATCCCGTTCACGATGTCCTACAAGGGTCCGCTGCCGAATCCAGTCGAGCAGTACCCGCTGTACTGCGAGCCCGGCGGCCTGCGGCGCTGCTTTTAAGGCCGAGCTGATCGGCTCCACTGACCCGGCCGACCGGAGGGCCGAGAACATGCCGCGATTGTTTTCCTCAATCGGCAGGCGTGCGGGTCAACGCCTGCGGACCCGCGGCGGCGCGATCGCCGCTGTCCCGCTGGTCAACGGGAAGGTCGTCGACCTGACCGGCCCGGGGGTCACTCAGCGCTGGGGTGTCATGTGCGCCGACCTGGGGCCGTCGGTGGTCGCGCCCAACGGCAAGCTGGTGTCGGTCTTCGGCGACACCTTCTCCGGTCGCAAGGTCGGGCAGGGCGACTGGCGTTCTCCCGTCGTGCTGATCGGCACCGGCGACGCCGACCACGAAATCGTCTACGAGCGGGCCGGGGGAGACGACCCAAACTATGCCCGCCAGCTGTGGCACTACATCCACGACGACGCGGCCACGGGCTGGACGCGCGGCGGCATCAGTACCGTCATCCCGTCCGACCTACTGTGCGTCGACGGCTCGATCTACTTGCACGCCATCGTCAATCGAGGTTTCGGCAACGTCATCTGGACCGAGATCTGGAGGTCCGACGACAGCGGCATCTCGTGGTCGCACATGGGTGAGGACGCCAAGTTTCCCGCCAACCTGCACGGCGGCTACGCACAATGCTGGTCGTCGGACTACGACCCCGACGACGGCTGGGTGTATGTGGTGGCGACGGGATTTCAACGCGACAAGGGCATCATCTTGATGCGTGTCCGGCCCGAGCACATCGGGCAGCGGTCGCGATATGTCAGCTGGGGCTTTGCGACTGGACGCTGGGCGTGGGGCGCGCCGGCGACCCCGATCACGCCGGACGGCGAGAAGTGGGGTGAGCTGACGTTTCGCCGGATGGCGCAAGGCAAGTGGATACTCGGCGGGTTCCTGGCGTCGAAGTACGCGCTGGGGTACCGGGTCGTGGAATCACCGGTCGCCAACATGCACATCACCGAACTCCAGACACCAGTGCTGGGCTCGGCGTGGAACGCCGAGAATCATTCCGGCAACGAGGTCGCGCAACTCTACGGTGGCTATGTGCTACCGGGCTCTCGGTTGGACATCGCGGGCGGCATCGGGCTGGTGGTGTCCCAGTGGAACACCGACGTCGGATGGCCCTACCGGGCAATGCAATTCAAGGGCGCGCTGAGGGACACCACCAAAACCGTCCGCCCACCCGACCCGATCAATCTGTGACGGCTAAACGGTGAATCCGCCGTCGACGTTCCAGTTGGCGCCGGTCACGTACGCCGCTTCCGGACCGGCCAGGTAGCTGACCACACCTGCAATGTCGCGGGGGTGGCCGTAGCGTCCGAGTGCCATCACCTCGCGCAGCGAATCGGCGAATTCGCCTACCTCGGGATTCATATCGGTGGCGATCGGTCCGGGCTGAACGTTGTTGACGGTGATTCCCCGCGGTCCAAGGTCGCGGGCCAGCCCTCGGGTCAACCCGGCAACAGCCGCCTTCGACATCGCATAGATCGACAGCCCCGGCCCGGGCACCCGGTCGGCATTGATGCTGCCGATGTTGATGATTCGGCCGCTCGAGCCGAGATGCGGTAGTGCCCGTTGAACGGCGGCGAAGACGCCCTTCACGTTGATCGCGACCAACCGGTCGAACTGCTCCATCGTTAAGGACTCGACGTCGCCCATGTACGCCACGCCCGCGTTGTTGACCAGGATGTCCAACCCGCCGAGCCTCGCCACCGTTTCGTCGACCGACCTGGCGACCTGTTCCGCGTCGCCACTGTCGGCCTGGATCGCGACGGCCGTGCCGCCGCCCGCGGCGACTTCGGCGACCAGCTTCTCGGCGTCGGCGGCCGATGCCCCGTACGTGAACGCCACCGCGGCACCGTCGCCGGCCAACCGCCGGACGATCTCCGCCCCGATACCCCGCGACCCGCCGGTCACCAGCGCCCGCCTTCCGGTCAGTGATGAAGTCATGATTGTCGCCCTTTCGAACTGATCGGTTACTAAGTATGCTCTGCTTAAGCGCCATTCCGGCGAGTTCATTCCCCGTGTGACCGGCGCCACAGCGGGAGGTGTGGTCGATGGCAGTAGGCAGGCCGAGGGAGTTCGAGCCCGATGAGGTGCTGGAGACCGTGATGGAGCTGTTCTGGGAGCACGGCTACGACGGAGTCTCCATCAGCAACCTCACCGATGCCACCGGAATCAACCGCCGCAGTCTATATGCGGCATTCGGCTCGAAGACGGAGTTGTTCCACCGGGCCGTGGAGCGGTACATGGCGGGGCCGGCCGGTTATATCGCCGACGCGCTCCGTCAGCCGACGGCGTGGGACGTGGCCAATGCGATGGTCCATGGAGCAGTGGACGCGAACACCATTCCCGACAGGCCGCGTGGCTGCCTGCTCGTGCAAGGCGCCCTTGCCGCCGGTGACGACGCCGACGCCGTGCGGGCCGAGTTGGCGCGGCAACGAAGTGACAGCGTCGCTGTGCTCGCCCGCCGATTCGACGACGCACAGGCTACGGGGGAACTGCCGGGTGTGAACACGGTCGTGCTGGCGCGGTGGATCAACGCGGTCTGCCAAGGATTTGCGGTGCAGGCGCGCAGCGGCACAACCCGCGATCAGCTACATGACGTCGCAGACCGGGCGCTGACGGGCTGGCCGACCAATCACTCATTCGACACCGAGCCTCCCGGCTCCCCAATTAGTGTCACCAGTTGATGGCCGAGCTAACCCGACTCGAGCGCTGGGATAAGCGAACCGACTTGCCGCTCGCAGGCGTCGCAATTGTCTTTCTTGCGCTGTACTCCGTGAAGGTGTTGGTTCGCCCGCAGGGTAGTGCCGACAAGGCGGTCGACATCGCGCTCCTAGTTGTCTACTGCATGTTCGTCGTCGACTACGCCGTGCGCCTGTATCTGGCGGATCCTCGTGGCAGGTGGTTCGTCAGACATCTCTGGGAGTTGCCGATCATCGTGCTGCCATTCCTTCGTCCGCTGCGGTTGTTGAGCCTGGCCGTGGTGGTGAGCGCGCTGCAGCGGGCGGTCGGCGAAACCACCCGGGGGAAGGTCATCGTCTACACCGCTTGTGGCGCGGTGGCGATCGTCTATGCGGCATCCCTGGCGATCCTCGATGTCGAGGGCACGCGGCCCGAGTCCAAGATCCATACCCTGGGCGACGCGTTGTGGTGGGCCACCACGACGGTGACCACCGTCGGCTACGGCGACCTGTCGCCCGTGACCCCGATGGGGAAGTTGGTCGCCGTCGCGTTGATGATCGGTGGCATTGCCCTTGTGGGCAGCGTGACGGCAACGCTGGCATCGTGGATCGTGCAGCGCGTGGCCATGGAGGACGCCGCCGAGGAGGTGGCGACGCGGGCGCAGATCGAGGAACTCCGAGAGGAGATCCGGCGACTCGCGAGGTCGGTGTCCGACGACCCCAAGCCCGCCTATGGTGAAGGGCGTGAAGGATTCTGAGACAAAGCGCGTCGTCGCCTGGGGCACGGGATTCGTCGGCAGGATGGTGATTGACGAGATCGTCAAGCACCCCCTGTTCGAACTGGTCGGTGTTGGGGTGAGCAGCCCCGAAAAGGTGGGTCGTGATGTCGGCGAAATCTGCGCTCTCGGGCAGAAACTCGGGCTAGCCGCGACCGACGATGTCGACGCCCTCATCGCGCTGAAACCCGACGCGCTAGTGCATTACGGCCCGACCGCGGCACACGCCGACGACAACATCGCGCTGATGACCCGCTTCCTGCGGGCCGGAATCGACGTGTGCTCGACGGCCATGACGCCGTGGGTGTGGCCCACCATGCACCTCAACCCACCCAACTGGATCGAGCCCATCACCGTGGCCTGCGAACTGGGCCAGTCGTCCTGCTTCACCACCGGCATCGACCCGGGTTTCGCCAACGACCTCTTCCCGATGACGCTGATGGGCCTGTGCTCGGAGGTCCGCAAGGTCCGGGCATCCGAACTGCTGGATTACACCAACTACGAGGGCGACTACGAATTCGAGATGGGCATCGGCAAGCCGCCCGAATACCGGCCGCTGCTGGAAAACCCTGACTTCCTGATATTCGCTTGGGGTGCAACGGTTCCGATGATCGCACATGCGGCGGGCATCATGCTCGACGAGATCACCACGACGTGGGACAAATGGGTGACGCCGACCGAGCGCAAGTCCGCCAAAGGCATCATCCAGCCAGGAAACGTTGCGGCCGTGCGGTTCACGATCAACGGGGTGTACAAGGGCGAGACTCGCATTCAGCTCGAGCACGTCAACCGGATCGGCATTGACGCCGCACCGGACTGGCCGTCGGGCAACGAGAATGACGTCTATCGCGTCGACATCGAGGGCACGCCGAGCATCTTCCAGGAGACGGTGTTCCGGTTCACCGACGGCTCGGGGCGCGACGCGGCCGCCGCAGGCTGCCTGGCGACCGGCCTGCGCGCGTTGAACGCGGTGCCCGCAGTCAACGATCTTTCGCCAGGCTGGGTGACAGCTTTGGATTTACCACTGATTCCCGGTGTGGGAACCATTCGCTGAGTAACGCCAACCCCGTCGGACGAGATTGAATACCGGATAGGGTTTGATCGAGACGGGGTGACATGCCTGACGGGGTAGGACTGTCGGTTGGCGCCACTAACCTGGCGGCCGTCGTGGTGGGCCGGACCGCTGTGACGCGGTCGCCGGTGGTGACGCTGTACTCGCACCGTCCGCCGGAGGTGGGCGTGCCCAGCGAAAACCCCAACCTCACCGAGCGCGGCCTGATCATCACCGACTTCGTGGACCGCGTCGGTGACCCCGTCGGCATCGTCGCCGCCGACGGCTCGACTCATATGGCCGACAAGGTGCTCGCCGATGCGTTGCGGGCCATGCTGTACGCGGTCGGCCGCGGCAGGCCACCCGCCGAACCCGTCGCCGTGACCTACCCCGCACACTGGCGACCCGCCGCCGTCGACGCGCTGCGCAACGCCGTGGCAGCGGTGCCGGAGTTCCAACAACCGACCCCGGCGTCGCTCGTCCCCGACTCCATGGCGGCACTCACTGCGCTGCAGGACGACCCGGGTGTGCCGACTAGCGGCGTCGTCGCACTGTGCGATTTCGGCGGCACGGGCACCAGCATCACGCTCGTCGACGCCGCCAACGGTTTCGCGCCGATCGGCCCGACAGTCCGCCACGCCGACCTGTCCGGCGACCTCATCGACCAGGCGCTGTTGACTCACGTCATCAACGACTTGTCGGCGGCGGGCACCATCGACTTGTCCGGCACCTCGGCGATCGGTTCGCTGACCCGGCTGCGGGCCCAGTGCCGCGGAGCCAAGGAGCGGTTGTCCACAGCGGCGGTCACCTCACTGGTGGCCGAGCTGCCCGGGCATCGCAGCGACGTGCGACTGACCCGCAACGAGCTCGACGAGGCGATCCGCGCGCCGCTCGCCGATTTCGTGGGTGTCGTAGCGGAAACCGTGGAGCGCAACGGAATTCGTACCGCCGATCTCGTCGCCGTGGCTTCCGTGGGCGGCGGTGCCCGCATCCCGTTCATCACCACCACACTGTCCGAACACTTGCGGGTGCCCGTCATCACCACCGCACAGCCGGAGTTGACAGCCGCGATCGGTGGCGGACTCAAAGCGGTGCGCGGCACGGCCGACGAGATTGCTACGTCGATGGCCGTGGCCCCCGGCGTGGCCGCCGCAGCTGCCGCGGCCACCGCGATGGCGCCCGAGGTGAACCCCCAGGACGCGCCCGAATCGAGCACATTCCGCGCGCTTGCGTGGTCGGAGGCCGACGACATTCCCGACGTGGCGCCCACCGATCCGTACGAGTACGCCGGCCCGGCCAACGGCGGCGGCTTGACCGCTGACGCACGCCCGCAGATGCAGTTTGAACACGATCCGTATGAGCACCAAGCGGAGCCGCCGCTGCCGTGGTACCGCCGCCCCGCTGTGGCTTTGGTCGCAGGCGTGCTGGTGCTTCTCGGGGCGCTCACCGCGGCAGTGCTTTACGTGATGCGCGACGACAGCACCCCGGCACCGGCGTCGACGACGACGCCCACAACCACCACCACGCCGCCGCCCGCGGCAACGACTGCGGTGGCGCCGCCACCCGCGGCCACAACGGCGCCGCCGCAGACGCAGGCGCCCCAGACCCGCACGGTCACTCAGCAGGCGCCGCCACCGCCGGTGACCGTGACGGAAACGCCTCCGCCTCCGCCGCCGACGTCCGAAGCGCCGCCACCGCCTCCGCCTACCACCGAGGCGCCGCCGCCGACCACGGAGGCGCCAACGACGACGCAACCGCCGCCATGGAGTCCGACGCCGCCATATCCGACGATCCCTGGTCTGCCCTGGGTTCCGGCACCGCAGCTACCGGGTCAGCCCGCGCAGCCCTAGGCTCGCGTCATGACGCAGACCGACGGCTTGCTCTTCGATCCGAACACCTACGACCCGCAGCAGTTCGACGACGAGACGCGGCGACTGCTGCGCGCGACCATCGACTGGTTCGAGGGACAGGGCAAGAAGCGCATCCTCGACGATGACCTGGCCGCCCAATGGCCCGCGGACTTCGTCGAGTTCGTCAAGCGGGAGAAGCTGTTCGCGACGTTCCTCACCCCGTCGGAGTATGCCGACGGAGACCCCGAGAAGCGCTGGGATGCCGCGCGCAACGCCGCGCTCTCCGAGATCCTCGGGTTCTATGGGCTGACATACTGGTACACCGAGCAGGTAACCATCCTGGGTCTTGGGCCGATCTGGCAGAGCGAAAACAAGGACGCAAAACTCAAGGCAGCCGATGACCTGGAGGCCGGAGAGGTGATGGCGTTCGGGTTGTCCGAGCGCGAACACGGCGCGGACGTCTACAACACCGATATGGTGCTCATGCCGGCCAGCGAAGAGGACCGAGCCAACGGCATCCTGTACCGGGCGACGGGGGAGAAGTACTACATCGGCAACGGCAACGTCGCCAGCATGGTTTCGGTCTTCGGGCGGCGCGGCGACATCGACGGCAGCCTGGATAAAGAAAAGGCCTACGTCTTCTTCGCCGTCGACAGCCAGCACGAGAACTACCACCTGATCGACAACGTCGTGCACATGCAGATCTATGTGAGCACGTTCCGGTTGGAGAACTATCCGGTGCGCGAAGAGGACATCCTGCACATCGGCGTGGAAGCCTTTGCGGCAGCACTGAATACCGTCAACGTCGGCAAGTTCAATCTGTGCTCATGTTCGATCGGCATGACGGAACATGCCTTCTACGAAGCGATCACGCACGCGCAGAACAGAATCCTCTACGGCAGGCCGGTCACCGAGTTTGCCCACGTGCGGGCGAACTTCGTCGATGCGTACGTGCGATTGATCGCGATGAAGCTGTTCAGTCAGCGCTCCGTCGACTACTTCCGCAGCGCCAGCCTGGACGATCGGCGCTACCTGCTTTTCAACCCCATGACCAAGGCGAAGGTCACCATGGAGGGCGAAACCGTGCTTCGTGCGCTGCACGATGTGATCGCCGCCAAGGGCTACGAGAAGAACACGATGTTCCGGGAAGTCTCGCAGTTGATCGGCACGCTGCCGCGACTGGAGGGCACGGTGCATGTGAATGTCGGTCTGGTGCTGAAGTTCATGCCCAACTACATGTTCAACCCGGCGGAGTACCCGGAGATCGGCACCCGCAACGATCCCGCCGACGATGAGTTCTTCTGGAACCAGGGACCGACCCGCGGCGCGGCCAAGGTGCAGTTCGCAGACTGGACGCCGGTTTACGAGAAGCGCTCAAGCATCGCGAACGTCGTGCGGTTCTACGAACAGGCCCAGGCGTTCAAGACGCTGCTCGCGACCGCGCCGCCCGATGGCGAACAGCAACAAGACCTGGACTTCATGCTCACGATCGGGCACCTGTTCTCACTGATCGTCTACGGGCAACTCATCCTCGAGCAGGCCGCGCTGACCGGCCTCGACGACGACATCATCGATCAGATCTTCGACTTCCAGATCCGCGACTTTTCCACGTATGCTGTTGCGCTGCACGGCAAGCCGAGCTCGACGCAGACCCAGCAGGACTGGACCGTCGGTGCGATACGCAAGCCGGTATCCGACGCCGGGCGCTTCGAACGGGTCTGGCAGCGGGTCAAGGCCTACGACGGCGCTTACGAGATGCGCCCCTGACGGCGCACACCGGTAACCACTGAACGCGGCAATCGCCCCGCCTTCGAATGGCCCGTCAGCCGGTCACCGTCGACCATGACGTCGAACTCTAGGTTGAGCCGCATCGGCTTGGTCACCGACTGCCGCCAGGTAACCCGTTGTCCCGCAACGACAATGTCCCGCAGCGGCACCGTCTCGTCCCTAGCCGTCGCGGTGCCCGTGATGTCGCCGTCGTCGGCGAACGCATAGACGACTGCCAGTGACCCGATGGGCGTCCTGACGGTCACATCCCACACACCCGTCAGGTCCACACCGTTCCCCGCCGCTCGTAGGCGAACAACGACTCGACCGCCAGCGCCACCCTTGGGCCATACGTTCGGTCCAGCAGATGCAGCGCGAGGTCGAGACCGGACGTCACCCCGCCGGCCGTGACCAGATCGCCGTCATCGACCACCCGAGCATGGACGACGCTGACGCCGGTGGCCTCCAGTACATCCATGCCGCGGTGGTGGGTGACGGCATTGCGGCCCTCCAGCAGACCGGCCATCGCCAGTGCGAGCGATCCGCCGCAGACGGTCGCGACCGTGACGTCGGGGTTGGCCATCGCTTCGCGCATCAACGGCACCGCCCTGGTCTCGCCGAACCGGGCCAGCAGGACGGGGATCGTGTCGACGTCGTCGGGATCCCCATCGATCGGGCCCGACGCGCCCGGAACGACGACGAACCCGGGCTTGGACGGATCGAGTTGCGCGGTGGCCTGCAACACCAGGCCGCGAGTGCCACTGACCACTGGCCGAGGCCCTTCCGCGGACACGAGTTCGACCTCCAGTTGACCGCCGACCGCCTCGCTGCCCGCGGCGAGGACTTCGAACGGCGCGATGACGTCGAGTGGGTCGAACCCGTCGAACAACACGATCTGTGCATACACGTTGACATCGTCGGCAAGGCCACTGCGAGTGGATAGCCGTCCGACGGCCATGTTCCGCCGGAATGTTGCCACGCTGAAAGGCCGATCGACGGCAGAATCATGCCCATGAGTACCGGCGCCCACACGGTGATCGAACGTCTGCTCGCGGGGGGAGTCGACGTGTGTTTCGCCAACCCCGGCACATCCGAGATGCATTTCGTGGCGGCCTTGGATGATTCGCCGGGTATGCGGGCGGTGTTGTGTCTGTTCGAAGGCGTGGCCACCGGTGCTGCCGACGGCTACGCACGCATCGCCGGCAAGCCCGCGGCCACCCTGCTGCACTTGGGACCGGGAATGGCGAATGGGTTGGCGAACCTGCACAACGCCCGTCGCGCGCACAGCCCGATCGTCAACGTCGTCGGCGACCATGCCACCTACCACCAAAAGCTGGATGCGCCACTGCAATCCGATATCGACGCGCTGGGGAACTGGTTGCAGGGAACGGTGCACCGACCCGCCTCGACAGCCGAACTCGCGGCGACCGTGGACGCAGCGATTGCCAGCGCGACATACGGGGCGGGGCGCGTCGCCACGATCATCCTGCCTGCTGACCTGTCGTGGAGCGAGTCGAATTCCGATGGCGCGGCGCCTCCAATGACGCCCCGGGACGCGCTGACCTCACGGGAGCGGGAGATCATGACGCTCGTCGCGCAGGGATACACCAACCGCGAGATTGCAGAGGAACTGACCATCTCGACCAGAGCGGTAGAAGGGCACCTGTACCGCGCCAACCGACCCCTGGAAATATTGAAAACGTATGGCGAGCAGGTGGTCCTGCTGCTCGGCGGGCCGGCGACCACCTCCGCAGGCTTGCGTGCGGCGGCCCGCATCTCGGCTGCGACCGGAGCAAAGGCGCTTGTGGAAACGTTTCCCGCCAGGCTGGCGCGGGGCAGAAGCGTGCCCGATATCCCACGTCTCGGCTACTTCGCCGAAATGGCGCAGGAACAGCTCAGGGGCACAAGGCATTTGATGTTGGCGGGAGCGCGGTCGCCGGTGGCGTTCTTCGCCTATCCGAACATGCCGGGTGATCTGGTGCCGAAGGGCACAGAGGTTCACACTCTGGCCACTGGCCGGCTGGAAGAAATCGCGGACCGCCTTGGCGCCCCGGATGTTCCCGAGCCCCCCGGCAGGGCGGCAGAGGTACCGACCGGGCCGCTGAGATCCGACAACTGGGCCGCTGTCATCGGCGCGCTGCTGCCCGAAAACGCAATCATCTCCGACGAGGCCAACACCAGCGGCCTTCTGTTGCCCGACGCGACCGCCGCATCGCCACCCCATGATGTCCTCACACTGACCGGCGGAGCGATCGGCCAAGGTCTGCCGGTGGCGATCGGCGCCGCCATCGCCGCGCCGCACCGAGCGGTGATTGCCCTACAGTCCGATGGAAGCGCGCTGTACACGATTTCGGCGCTGTGGACCATGGCCCGCGAACAACTCGACATCACGGTCGTGATCCTCAACAACCACGCGTACGCGATCCTGCAGCTCGAGCTGATGCGTGTTGGTGCTTCCGCGGCCGGCCCCAAGGCGCAGTCCTTGCTCGAGCTGTCCAAGCCCGGCATCGACTTCGTCGCGATCGCCGAAGGGTTCGGTGTTCCTGCAACACGCGCCACGACGGCGGAAGAACTCGCGACACATTTCAGCGCCGCGATCGCTGAGCCCGGGCCACATCTCATCGACGCCGTGGTATCCGCTCCGTCGTTCGGTTAGTGGCCAGATAGGCGCAGCCGCCAAGATATTGCCACGCGGCGGGTATTGTCCCTCCATGCACACTGTCGCCGTCGTCGCGCTACCCGATGTCATCGCGTTCGACCTGACCACCGCGGTCGAGGTGTTCGGCCGGGTGGTGCTGCCCTCCGGTGAGCCGGGATATCGCGTGCTGGTGTGCGGTACCGAATCCGTCGTCAGCGCGGGGCCGATGCGCATCGCCACCGACCACGGCATCTCCGAGGTCGACGGCGCGGACACGATCGTCGTTCCTGGCCGCAACGACGTCAGCGTTGGTACGCCCGATGAAGTGCTGCGCGCGCTGAAGTCCACGCATGCCGACGGCGCCCGGATCGCGTCGATCTGTTCGGGCGCGTTCACCCTCGCCGAGGCTGGACTGCTCGACGGAAAGCGCGCAACCACCCATTGGCTCGCGGCCGACCTGTTCCGCGCCACTTACCCCGAGGTGGATCTCGATCCCGACGTTCTCTATGTCGACGAGGGTCAGGTGCTGACATCGGCGGGTGCGTCGGCCGGCATGGACCTGTGCCTGCACATGGTCGCGCGGGACTACGGCGCCGCCGTCGCCGCCGATGCCGCCCGGCTCGCCGTCGCACCGCTGCACCGCAGCGGGGGACAGGCACAGTTCATTCTGCGAAACACGGCTCCCGCCAAGCATATTGCCGAACGCACCGAACTCGATGATGTGCTGGCATGGATTGAGCAGGAGGCGCATCGTGACCTGACCCTGCGCGATATCGCCGAGCGGGCCGCCATGAGCGTCCGCACGCTGAACCGCCGGTTTCAGGCCGAGACGGGCCAGACGCCGATGCAATGGGTGACGGGTGTGCGCGTCCGACACGCTCAGCAGCGGCTGGAGAGCACGATGCACGGCGTCGAAAAGATTGGCCGTGACGTCGGATTCCGCTCGCCGGCCAACTTCCGCGAGCAGTTCCGCCGGCTCACAGGTGTCGCGCCGCAGAACTACCGCAACACCTTCCGCGACCGGATGGCCGGGTAATTCAGGCGGACGTGAGGAGCACCCAAATCATCGAGCCTTCGGCCGCTTCCACAGCACCAATTGCGCCAGCGGAATCTGCATCTCCTCAGGCTCGGCCGCCATCCGCGCGGCAACGCCGGCCTCCAAACGGTCCATGAATTCGACACGCCGTGGGTCGGTGCGGCCGCCATCGAGCGCGGCCGCGATCGACGGAAACACCGACGCCCTGGCGAACGCCGCCCACTGCGTACCGAAAGCCTTTGCGTCGCGGTCGACTTGGTACTGCGTCCAGAATCGGTCCTCGGCGTCGAACACTTCGAGGTGCTCGACCTCCAGGCGCTCGAATCGGCCCTTCGGTGCAAACGGAGAGAGGAAATCACCGGCCCGACGAGAGACCATCGGGATGCACATGCGGCGCACCTCGTCGTCGGTCACCAACCCCTGCGCCACCAGGTCGGCGAGCTCGGCGAGCATGCCGCGGAACAGCGGCCGGTGGCCGAATTCACCGTCGTCGCCGATGGCCGTCGTCATCACCACGACACGACCACCGGGGCACAGTTCGCGACCGCGGAACGCGACGAACTCATGCCAGTCGAACGCGGCCTGCTTGGCGTAGGCCGCCTTCACGTCCTCGTCGCCGCTGTAGGCAACCTGCAGGGCGTCAGGCACCGGAGTAGGCACCCGGCTGAGCCACTGGATGGCCCACGACGTCCAGCCCAGGTTGACGCTGTTGGACGGCAGGATCTGGGTGTAGAACGACCGACCGATCGCCGAGGCGAAGCTCGCCGCGTCCTTCTTCAGGTAGGAGTCGGGGTCGTCTGCCAGCGTCTGGAACAAAATGGTGAAGTCGTTGTCAGCGACATCGGTGTGGGCCACCAGGACCGAGTGCTCCGGCCGCGTCCGCTTGCGCAGCACTGCGATTGCGGCGCAGATCGGTAGCAGGGAGTTGTGTGCCGTCGACGCTCCGTAGTCGGCGATAACGATCGGTTGCGGTGGCTTCGGAAGTGGTACGGCGTTGGCAGCCTCTTCGAAAAGCTTTATCGCTCCCAACAACCCGGCAGCTTGTAGCCGCGAGGCGGCGGTATACGAACCGCTCTCGATCGGCTCGGGGCGCACGACGATGCTGGATTCCGGCACAGTACGACGGTAGCTCTCGGAGGCGACGAGCGCCGACGAAGGCGCGGCTTTCAGTCTGCCGCTGGGAAGCTCACCCCGGTCAGTTGCTCGGAGACCTCCCACAGCCGCCGGCTATCGGCCTCGTTCTGGCAGCGCCCCGGAATTCTGGCCGGCTTCACGCCTCCGCCGGCCGCCTCCAGGAAGCCGCGCGGGCCGTAGAAAGCGCCGCCCTCGGCGTCGGGCGATACCGCTCCGTACAGAGCAGGCAGGATGCCTTCCTCGACCTCCTGCCATACAAAGGGCGTGATCTGGCGGCTGACACGGTAGAAGCGCTCCAACAACGTCGGGCTCTCCTTGCCCTGCGACGGACCGGTCATCTGCAGGTTCGTCTTCGCAAAGCCAGGGTGAGCCGCGTTGGACACGATGCCCCAGCCTGCCCGCCGGCTCCGGCGATCGAGTTCGATCGCGAACATCAGGTTCGCAGACTTCGACTGCGCATAGGCCTGGGTCGGGTTGTAACGCTTTTCCCACTGCAGATCGTCGAAGTTAATGCCGCCCATTCGAGCCGCCAGGCTGCTCAGAGACGTCACCCGCGGGTTGCTCGCGGCGCGCAGCAACGGCAGCAGATGGCCGGTGAGAGCGAAGTGGCCGAGGTGGTTGCCGCCGAACTGCACCTCGAAGCCGTCGGCCGTGGTCTCGCGATCGGGCGGCTGCATGATGCCGGCGTTGTTGATGAGGATGTCGATGGGTCGTCCTTCGGCGTTGAGTTCTTCGCCGAGTGCTTTGACGCTCGCCAGCGACGACAGGTCGAGGCTCTTGATCGCCAGCTTCGCAGTGGGCACCGTCGCGCGGATCTGCTCGATGGCGGCTTCGCCCCTGGAGCGGTTGCGAATTGCCATGATGACGTCGGCGCCGCCCGCGGACAGCCGGGTGGCCAGGCCCAGACCGAGCCCGGAGTTCGAGCCGGTGACGACGGCCAACTTTCCGGACAGATCGGGAACGGTGACTGAGCGCTGGCGGCGGGCCATGGAGATCTCCTCATATCGGTGGAATAACCGAACAATAACGAACCAATGGTCTGATAACAAGAGCCCACCGGTCTGATACCTTGCTACCGTGACGTTTCAGCGCGCTCGCCGGCCCGAACAGATGGCGGCCCGCCGTTCGGCGATCATGACCAGCGCGCGGGAAATGCTGGTTGAGAAGAACGTGGCCGACATCAGTCTTCGTGAACTGTCCGACCGCATCGGACTGGCCAAGTCCAACGTGTTGCGCTACTTCGACAGCCGCGAGGCGATTTTCCTCGAGATTCTCGACGAGGAGTTTCAGGCCTGGCTGGCCGACCTCGAGGCCCGGCTCGGTAGGCCGCCGCGGGCGAGGAAAGCCAAGTATGCCAACGAGATTCGGGTAGCTACGGCAGTCGCTGAATCCCTTACGGACAGGCAATTGCTCTGCGGACTGATTGGGTCGATGGCCGGGGTGCTGGAACGCAACATTTCGTTCGGCTTCGCACGCGACTTCAAGGCCCGCGCGATGGGGAGAATCGCCGAGTTGGCGCAACTCGTCGCGAGACAACTGCCGTGGTTGCCCCACGAGTTCATCGAGTTCTTCGCGGAGGGCGCGCTCACGCTTGCCGCAGGTATGTATCCGTTCTCCGTCCCCACCGAACCGGTTCGCGCGGCGATAACCGAGTTGGGCTTTCCCGATCCGGCGGAGCGGTTCGGCGAGGGCCTCCGGATCGGGCTGGCCACCTGGCTGATTGGCGCCGCAGCGCAAACTGAGGCGTGACAGACTTCGGCCATGAGTGGCCAACGGACCGCGGCGCGCATCCTGATCTGGATCTCGATCTTGACGCTGGTGGTCTCGGTGGTCGGCTTCATCGCGACGCTGATCCTCAACGCGTTCGTCCTCGACAAGTACGACGCCTACGGTGAGGTCCCGATCCCCGGGTCGAGCAGTCTGCGTCTACCGGCGGGCGAGGTGAAAGTCAGTTTTCACACCCAGGTCATCGGCAGCCCCGGCGGCGGTGGACTGCCGGTGCCGGAGCTGAAGTTGAGGCTGGTGCCGCCTGATGGAGTGTCCGATCCGAAGGTAATCGAAAACTTCGGCAGCACAACGACTTTGAACAATGACGCCCACGTCCGCGTATGGGTGGTGCAGATCCCAGCGGAGGGCACCTACGGCGTTCAGACCGACGGCCAGGTGAACGGCTACATAAACCCCACGCTCGCGTTCGGTCATGGCAGTTCCTATGGGTGGCTGGTGTGGGTGTTCGTCGGGCTGTTAGTCGTCGGCCTGATCGACCTTGTCGTCTCGTTGTTCTGGTCGGCGAGGGCCGGTAGGACGGCTCGTCCGCTCGGCCCGGAGGAATTGCTGACGCTCGACGGGCCGACGTGGAATGCCGGCGCTGCGCCCAACGATGCGAGTTATACGCCGACCGACGACGGCGTCCGGATCGAGCAACTCAAGTCCCTCGCCGCGCTGCGAGATTCGGGAGCGCTGACCGAGGCCGAATTCGAGGCCGAAAAGCGCCGCGTTCTCGAAAGCTAAACGACACGAGCCGTCACGCTCGGACACAAATGATCGCCGATTCATCGAAACCACCGCGCTGTCCTGCCCGCCGATGTTGCGGCCGCCATCGTGGAAGCCATCCAGCGACATGCTCGACGCTTTCAGCGTCGAGCATGTCCCTGAGCTCACCGGGCTTGAGGCACTGACGATCTGCGACCGGTGGGGCGACAAGGAGGAGTTGGCGGTGCATGGCCGCGGATGACCCATTCGTCGTAGTGGATGATTTCGTCGCCGATGGTGGTGGAGTCGCCGTGGCCGGTGTAGACGACGGTGTCGGCGGGCAGCGTGGCGAGTCGGTTCGAGATGGATTCGAGGATGGTGGGGAAGTCG
>DASQCE010000450.1:0-18456 GCA_035634855.1 Mycobacterium sp. | reverse complement strand
GTACTAAACATGCGTTCAGCGTCAGACGATCGAACCGCCGTCGCCCGGATCCGCGACGCCGCGATCGAACGGTGGGGGGAACACGGGTTCAACGTCGGGCTCCGGAGCATCGCCGAGGCCGCGGGCGTGTCCGCCGCGCTGGTGATCCATCACTTCGGTTCCAAAGACGGCCTGCGGAAGGCGTGCGACGAGTACATCGCCGAGGAGATCCGCAGTGGCAAGTCCGCGTCATTGCAGACCAAGGACCCGGCGGACTGGTTCGCCCAGATGGCCGAGATCGAGTCCTACGCGCCGATGATGGCCTACCTGGTGCGCAGCATGCAGTCCGGCAGCGATCTCGCAAAGATGATGTGGCAGAGGATGATTGCCAATGCCGAAGAGTACTTGGAAGAAGGTGTGCGGAACGGCCTGCTCAAGCCGAGCCGCGATCCGCGTGCCCGGGCAAAGTACCTCGGCCTATCGAGCGGCGGCGGGTTCTTCCTGTATCTGCAAATGCACGACAACCCAACCGATCTGCGCGCCGTCCTGCGCGACTACGGCGAGGAGATGGTGCTGCCTGCCCTCGAGATCTACACCGAAGGTCTGATGGCCGACTCGACGATGTACGACGCATTCCTTGAAACGCGAGAAAAAGGCATCCCGTTCACCACAACTAAAGAAGGAGCAGAAGGCAATGACGGCTCAAGTAACCGGGTCCCAGCTGCGGGCTAACACCACACGGTCGCAACTTGCTGTCGAAATCCGCGGCCTGTCCAAGTCTTTCGGCCGCACCAAGGCGCTCGACGGTCTCGACCTGACCGTCGCTCCGGGTGACATCACCGGATTCCTCGGACCGAATGGCTCGGGCAAATCCACCACCATTCGGGTGCTGCTCGGCCTGCTGCGCGCCGACGACGGAACCGTGCGGCTGCTCGACGGCGACCCCTGGCGCGACGCGGTCGGGTTGCACCGGCGCATCGCGTATGTGCCCGGTGACGTGACCTTGTGGCCCAATCTGACCGGTCTTCAGGCCATCGACTTCTTGGCCCGTCTGCGCGGCAACGGCGTCGAGACCCGGCGTCGCGACCAGCTGATCGAGCGGTTCGAGCTCGACCCCCACAAGAAGGCGCGCACGTATTCGAAGGGCAACCGGCAGAAGGTGGCAATCGTCGCCGCGTTCTCCACCAACGCCGAGCTCTACATCCTCGACGAGCCGACTTCAGGCCTGGATCCGTTGATGGAGAAGGCATTTCAGACCTGTGTCGAGGAGGTCGCCGACCGCGGTGCCGCAGTACTGCTCTCCAGCCATATCCTCGCCGAGGTGGAAAAGCTCTGCGACAACGTCACAATCATCCGCGCAGGCCGCGCGGTGAAGTCCGGCACGCTCGAGGAGCTGCGCCACCTGATGCGCACCACCATCACGGTGCGCACCCGCGATGACGCCCGTGCACTGGAGCAGGTTCCCTATGTGCACGACTTCGGTAGCCAGGACGGACAGGACGGCTATGTCCACTTCTCGGTGGACCGCAACGACCTGGATTTCACCATGGAGCATCTCACCGACCTCGGCATCCAGGAGCTCACCGTGACGCCTGCGTCGCTGGAGGATCTGTTCCTGCGCGAGTACCAGGGAGTCGACCGATGACCACCGCTACCATCGCGCCTCACACCGGCCGGCACGAAGCGACCCGGGCGGGATCACCGTCCACCGGTGTTCCCAGCCTGCTCAGGCTAGCGCTGCGCCGCGACCGCGTCCGGCTGTCCGTGTGGGTCGCGGTCTTGACGCTGATGATGGTGTACGCCCCTAACGCGGTCAAACTGGCCTACCCTGAAGAGGCGCAACGGCTGGCGCGGGTCAACCTGATGAGAACCCCCGCCGGAATTATGTTGAGCGGGCCCAGTTTCGGTGGCAACGAGACCGATCTCGGGGCGATGATGGCCAACGAGCTGATGCTCACGCTGATCGTCGCCACCTCGATCTTGTCGATCCTCACGGTGATTCGGCACACCCGTGCCGAGGAGGAAAGCGGCATAGCAGAGCTGGTGCTGTCATCGGTTGTCGGCCGGTATGCTCGCACGTATGCCGCGCTGATCCTCGTTGGCGGGGTGAATGGCGTTCTTGCCGTGACGATGACGCTGGCGATGTCCGCTACCGGCTTCGCGCTCGTCGACACCGCGGCGATGTGCCTCGGCATCACCGGGGTTGCCATGGTGTTCGGCGCGGTGGCCGCGGTCACCGCCCAGCTGTGGCGTCAGGCGCGCACCGCGACCGGAGCGGCGATGGCATCGTTGGCGCTGGCCGCGCTGATCCGCGGAATCGGCGACGTCATCAACAATTCCGGCAGCACACTGAGCTGGTTCTCCCCCATCGCCTGGGCTCAGCAGATGCGCTCGTTCGTCGACCTCCGCTGGTGGCCGTTCGCTCTGCTGGTGGCACTCACGATCGGGCTGATGGCGCTGGCGACCTGGTTGGAAAGCAGACGACAGTACGACGACGGCAACATCCCGTCCACCGGCGAGCGCCCGAACGCGCGTCCGATCAAGACCGTGTTCGGTCTGCCCATCACGCTGCAGCGCGGTCAAACGATCGGCTGGTCAGTCGGACTTTTCCTGGCAGGGTCGGCATTTGGCTCGATGACCAAGTCGCTGCTCGACGCGGCGAAGGACAACCCAGTACTGGCACGGGTGCTCACGGCGCAGGGCAATGACGGCGTCTACACCACGATGACCCAGTTCCTCGCGGCTGCCGCCACCGCCTACGTCGTCGGAGCCGTCCTACGCGTGTACAACGACGAGGAATCGGGACTCGGCGAGGCCGTGCTGGCCCGAGCGGTATCGCGCTGGCGCTGGCTGCTCACGGCGGTGGCGTCGGCGTTGGTGGGGTCGACCGTGCTGATGTTCTTCGCGGGCCTGGGCAACGGGCTTGGCGCGGGCATCACGCTCGGCGAACCGCAGACCATAGCGCGGCTGACGCTGGCCGGGCTGGCGTACGTGCCTGCCATGGCAGTGCTCGCGGGTGTCGCCGCGCTGGCGGTCGCCGTGCGGCACGCCTGGATTGGTTGGCTCGCAGTCACATTCGTTGCGGTGTCGCTTTATCTGGGGGCGCTGCTGCGACTACCGCACTGGCTGGTCGACCTCTCGCCCATCGGCCACACCACGGTGCCGACGGACTTTCCCGCCACCGCACTCACGGTGATGGTCGTTGTCGCAGCGGCACTGACACTTTGCGCCGGCTGGATCTATCGCAGCCGCGACGCGGTGTAACCGCGACCAACGAAGTAGAGGAAGGCATCATGAAGCTCGCCACCCAGACGATGGTATCAAGTCTGGTCGCGTTTGTCGTGTTCGTCGCGCTCGTGTTCTTGCCCGCTGGCACATTCGACTACTGGCAAGGATGGCTGTTCATCGCGATACTCGTTATCGCATCGGCAGGCCCCGCCATATATCTGGGCGTGAAGAACCCGGCGGCCCTGGAGCGGCGCATGCGTGGCGGCCCACTGGCGGAATCGAGAACGGCGCAAAAGATTGCCAGCTCGGGCACATTGGTGTCACTTCCGGCAGCCATCGTGGTAAGCGCGTTCGACCATCGTTTCGGTTGGTCTTCGGTCCCTGCGGAGATCTCGTTGATTGGCGACGTGCTGGTCGTGATCGGGGTTGGCATCAGCTTTCTGGTGATCATCCAAAACAATTACGCCGCCGCCAACATCACCGTGGAGGCGGACCAGAAGGTGGTGTCCACGGGATTGTATGGACTCGTTCGGCATCCGATGTACGTGGGGATGTTGATCTTTCTGGCGGGCACCCCTCTCGCGCTGGGCTCCTACTGGGGGCTTGTCGTCCTCATCCTGGGCGTGATCGTGTTCGCCTTCCGCATCCTCGACGAAGAAAAGATGCTTGAAGAAGAGCTCAATGGCTACATCGACTACACCCGGGAAGTTCAGTACCGACTGGTGCCACACGTGTGGTAACGCCGAACCGCAGATGAGCAGCCGCGCAATCCAATACGCGATCTAGAAGGAGAGGACATGAAGACAGCGCTTCAAGCAGCAACAACCAGCATCATTGGCTTTGCCGCTTTCCTGCTGATGGTGTTCTGGCCAGCCGGCACGTTCGACTACTGGCAGGGATGGGCATTCATCGCGGTCTTCGCCGCGGCGACGACGATCCCCAGCATCTACCTTGCAGCGACGAATCCGGCGGCCCTCAAGCGGCGGATGCAGGCCGGTCCGGCCGCCGAGACGAGGCTGCTGCAGAAGGTCATCATCTCCGTCGCATTCGTGTCGATGGCAGCTATGATTGTGGTGAGCGCGTTGGACTTTCGCTTCGGCTGGTCGTCGGTACCCGCGGCGGTCTCCGTGGTCGGTGACGTGTTGGTCGGCGTTGGACTGCTCATCGCGATGATCACGACGATCCAGAACGGATACGCGGCCGCGAATATCAAGGTCGAGTCCGACCAGAAGGTGGTGTCGACGGGCGTGTACTCGCTTGTCCGCCACCCGATGTACTTCGGCAACGTCGTGCTGATGATCGGCGTTCCGTTGGCGCTTGGGTCGTATTGGGGACTGCTGTTCGTGATCCCGGGGTTGGTCATACTTGCCACCCGAATTCTTGACGAGGAGAAGGTGTTGACACTAGAACTCAGCGGCTACCGCGAGTACGCGCAGCGCGTGCACTACCGGCTGGTGCCCTACGTCTGGTGATGGAGGACAGAAATATGAAGCTCTTCATTCAGGCTGCCGCCGCAAGCCTGTTCGGGTTGGTGTTCTTCGGCGTGTTTCTCTTCTGGCCTGCGGGCACGTTCGACTATTGGCAGGCATGGGTTTTCATCGCGATCTTCACTGCGGTGTCGTCCGGTCCCACCATGTACTGGGGGCTGCGCAAGCCGGAGGTGCTGCGGCGCCGGATGCACGCAGGGCCGATCGCGGAGACGCGAATCGCACAGAAGATCGCGACCGTGGGCACCATGGCGATGGTGATCGCGGTATTGGTGATCAGCGCTCTGGATCATCGTTTCGGTTGGTCGCAGGTGCCGATATCGGTCGTCGTGATCGGTGACATCCTGGTTGCCGTCGGACTCGCCACGGCGACGATCGTCGTCAACCAGAACAGCTATGCAGCCGCCACCATCAGGGTGGAGGCCGAGCAGCCGGTGGTCTCCACGGGCTTGTATGGCTTCGTCCGGCACCCGATGTACGCCGGTGCCCTGATCATGATTGTCGGCATGCCCCTTGCGCTCGATTCCTACTGGGGCCTGGTCACTCTCGTGCCCGCCGTGGCGGTGCTCGCCCTACGCATCGACGACGAGGAGAAGATGCTTCGGGAGGAACTTGCCGGGTACGACGAGTACGCACAGAAGGTGCACTACCGGTTGGTGCCCGGCGTCTGGTGACGTCGGGCCGCCCACCACACGACGAGGAACACCGCGACCACCGCGAAACGCAACACCGTGTTCGACATCATCGTGGCGTTCGCCTCGGTCAGTGCCATGTAGACGATGTCGAGTATGCCGCTCGCCGCGTGCAGCACCACGAGCGTTGTCACGATGAGCCGCAGGGCGGCCCAGTCCGTGATGCGGATTGCGCCGAACGACAACACCGCGAAGGCGAGTTCGGCCGCGGCGACGAGATAGACGAGCAGATAGTCGGGTCGCGTGATCGTGATGCCCACCGCCGAGGGGATCGCGGTGGGAAACACGACCAATACGACCGCACCGGCGAGCGTTATCGCACCGTGTACTCCGAACACGGCCCGCAGTGCCCTCATCTCATCCCTTTCTGTCATGCCAACGAGCAGCCATCCGTCATAGAGATGACGGTTGGGAGGAGCGGAATATGACGGGAGGAGGTGCGAGGTGCAGGGAGAAGCATTTGAAGAGCACCGTCCGCATCTGCGGGCGGTCGCCTACCGCATGCTGGGCTCGCTGACCGAGGCAGACGACGCCGTGCAGGAAGCGTGGCTGCGGATGGAGCGCACCGACGTCGGCGACAAGCGCAATCTCGGCGGCTGGTTGACGACTGTCGTCGCACGTATCTGCCTGGACGTACTGCGGGCCCGCAGCGCGCGACGCGAGGAGCCGCTCGAGGAAGCCCCGGCCCTCGCCGCGCTCGACGCCGTCGACCCCGAAGCCGAAGCGGTGCTTGCCGACTCCATCGGCGTCGCGCTACTCGTCATCCTCCAGACCCTGAACCCGGCCGAGCGGCTCGCGTTCGTGCTGCACGACATGTTCGACCTGCCGTACGCCGAGATCGCGCCGATCGTGGGCCGGACCGCGAACACCGCCGCGCAGCTCGCGGCGCGTGCCCGCCGCCGCGTACGCGGTAGGACTCCCGATCCCGCAACGGATTTGGTGCGCCAACGCCGGCTCGTCGACGCATTTCTGGCCGCCGCCCGCGACGGTGACTTCGATGCGCTACTTGCGGTGCTCGACGGCGATGTGGTGCTGCGCGTCGACGCCGCCGCCGCGGGCGCGCCGACGACGATCCGCGGCGCACAGGCGGTGGCCGCCAATGCGCGCGCCTTTTCGGCCAACGCGCGGTTCGCCGCGCCCGCGTTGGTGGACGGCGCCGTCGGCATCGTCGTCGCCCCCAAGGGGAACCTGGCGCTGGTGCTGCGCTTTAGCGTCGCCGGCGACAAGATCACCGAGATCGACATCGACGCCGACCCGCAGCGGCTGCGTCGCTTCAGTTTGGCCGTGCTCGACTGATCGCGAAACGCGAATAGGGTGGAAATCGATGGCTCAACCGTCGATTCAGCGGTTCGATCGCCCGTGGCGGCGGCCCGGGTCCTTCCGGTACGCACTCGGGCGCCTGCGGGGCATCGCCAGTCCACCGGTGACTGTCACCGAACCACCCACCGGGTTCCGGACCCAGCGCAATGCCGAGATCATCACGCGTGATGGAACGATTCTGCGCGCCAATGTTTTTCGTACTTCAGATGAAAAACCACACCCGGTTATCCTCTGCGCCCACCCCTACGGAAAGGACAACCTGCCTTTCAGGCGCGGCAAGTGGTGGACCTATTCGATCCAGTACTACATGCTGCGCCAACCTGACCCGATTACTTTCTCGGCCCTGACTGGGTGGGAAGCACCGGATCCCGTGTGGTGGGTGGCCGAGGGATTCACGGTGGTCAGCGCCGATCTACGCGGCTGCGGGCGGTCCGACGGAGTAGGCCGGTTGTTATCCGACCAGGAGGGCGAAGACGTCCACGACGTCGTGCAATGGGCCGCGGAGCAGCCGTGGTGCGACGGCCGCGTCGTCATGCTCGGGGTCTCGTACCTCGCGATTAGCCAGTACGGCGCCGCCGCGCATAGGCCGTCAGCGCTGCGGGCCATCTGTCCGTGGGAGGGTTTCACCGACGCGTATCGCGATTTCGCGTTTCCAGGCGGAATCCGCGAGAACGGTTTCATGCGGGTCTGGTCGGCGTTGCTGCGCCGCAGCACCCGTCAGTCCTATGACCTGCAGAAGATGCAGACCGAGCACCCACTGCGTGATGAGTTCTGGCGCTCGCTGGTGCCCGACCTGTCAGCGATCGATGTGCCAGTGCTGGTCTGCGGCAGCTTCTCCGACCAGCCCCTGCACAGCCGTGGCTCCATGCGTGCGTTCAGCAAAGTAGGTTCGTCGCGGAAACGGCTGTACACACACCGCGGCGGCAAGTGGTCGACGTTCTACTCCGAGCCGGCCCGCAAAGAGCAGCTCGCGTTCTTCCGTAGCGTGCTCGACGGCAACGACAGCCTGCCGTCGCGGAGCGTGCGGTTGGAGGTGCGCGAAGACCGCGCGACGGTGGCCGCAGTCCGGGAAGAGGCCGAATGGCCGTTGGCTCGCACGAAGTGGACCCCGCTGTACCTTGCCGGGGCGGGCATACTGGCGACCACCGCACCGTCGAATTCGGGTTCCGCCGCGTTCAAGACCCGTTCCCGTGCATCGGTTTTCAGCTGGACGGTGCCGGAGGACACCGAACTGACGGGGCCGATGACAGCGCACCTGTGGGTCGAGGCGCACGGCACCGACGACCTGAACCTGTTCGTCGGCGTCGAGAAATGGCGCAAGGGACGCTACGTGCCATTCGAAGGCGGCTTCGGCTACGGACGTGACCGCATTGCCACCGGCTGGCAGCGCGCCTCGTTGCGACGGCTCGACCCCGATCAATCCACACCGTGGGAGCCGGTTCCACTGTGCGCCGAGCGTCAACCACTGTCACCTGGCGAGGTGGTCGCGGTCGAAGTAGCGCTGGGCCCGTCGGCCACCCTGTTTCGCGCGGGAGAACAAGTGCGGTTGGTCGTGGCCGGGCGGTGGCTGTCTGCGCGCAATCCATTGACGGGACAGTTTCCGCTCGCATACCCACATTCGCCGCGTGGGCGTGCGATCCTGCACTGGGGACCGGGTCGCGAGGCGAATGTGCTGCTGCCCGTCATTCCGGTCTAGGAGGTGCCCGCGTGGAACTGCTGACCGGCTTCGGGCTTGCCACCGCGGCGGGACTCAACGCCTACATCCCGCTGCTCGCGCTCGGCCTGCTGTCCCGGTTCACGGACCTGGTGACGCTGCCGCACGGCTGGGCCTGGCTGGAGAACGGCTGGGTGATGACGATCGTGGCCGCGCTGCTGGTCATCGAGATCGTCGCCGACAAGATCCCCGCACTCGACAGCATCAACGACACCGTCCAGACGTTCGTCCGGCCGACGGCGGGCGGCATCGTGTTCGGGTCGGGCACGGCGGCGCAGACGTCCGCGGTGACTGATCCGGGCGCTTTTGCGCAATCGGGTCAGTGGATCCCAGTCGCGATCGGCGTCGTCACCGCGCTGGTGGTGTCGCTGACGAGTCGACGGTGCGGCCTGCGGCCAATGTCGCCACCGCCGGGATGGCCGCGCCGGTGCTGTCCACCGTCGAGGACATCACCAGCGTCGGGTTGGTGTTCCTGGCGATCCTGGTACCGGTGCTCGTACTGGTGGCCGTGCTCGTGCTGGTGTGGGCGGTGGTGCGGATCGTGCGTCGCCGACGACGCAAAGCCGCGGCTTAGGCCGGATTGCCCGACACTCACGGCCGCAATGCGGCCGCATCGTCGCCGGGCCTAAATCCAGACGCCCTTACCGACCGCCACCACTCCCCCGGCACTGATCGCAAACCGCTCGCGATCCTTCTCCAGATCCACGCCGACCATCTCGCCCGGCCCCACGACGACGTTCTTGTCCAGGATCGCGTGGCGCACCACGGCTCCGCGGCCGATCCGGGCGCCGGGCATGATCACGCTGCCCTCGACGATCGCGCCGTCATCGACCACCACGTTGGACGACAACACCGAATTGCGTACCGACGCAGCCGAAATGATGCTGCCTGCGCCGACCACCGACTCCTGCGCCGAGCCACCGTTGACGAACTTCGCGGGCGCCAGCATCTCCGACTCGCCGCGGATCGGCCAGCGCTTGTTGTAGAGGTTGAACACGGGGTGCACCGACACCAGGTCCATGTGGGCGTCGTAGAACGCGTCCAAGGTCCCGACATCACGCCAGTAGCCGTGATCGCGTTCGGTGGCGCCGGGCACCTCGTTGTTGTGGAAGTCGTAGACGGCGGCCATGCCGTCGGTGACCAGCCGCGGGATGATGTCGCCACCCATGTCGTGATCGGAGTGGTCGTCGTCGGCATCGGCGCGGATCGCGTCGATGAGCACCTTCGTGGTGAAGATGTAGTTGCCCATCGACACGAACGTCTGCTCGGGGTCGTCGGGTGTGCCCGGCGGATCGGCCGGCTTCTCGACGAACTCGCGGATCCGGCCGGACTCATCGGCGTCGATGCAGCCGAATGCGCTGGCCTCTGCCCGCGGCACCCGGATGCCTGCGACCGTCGCCCCGGCACCGCTCTCGATGTGGAACTGCACCATCTGCTCGGGATCCATGCGATACACGTGGTCGGCGCCGAACACGACGATGTAGTCGGGGTCCTCGTCGTAGATCAGATTCAGCGATTGATAGATCGCGTCGGCAGAGCCCGTGTACCAGCGCGGGCCGAGCCGCTGCTGTGCCGGCACCGGGGTGATGTACTCGCCGGCAAGTCCGGACAGCCGCCAGTTCTGCGAAATATGGCGATCCAGCGAATGCGACTTGTATTGGGTCAGCACGCAGATGTGCAGGTATCGCGCGTTCACCAGATTGGACAGCACAAAATCGATCAGCCGGTACGCGCCGCCGAACGGCACCGCCGGTTTCGCACGATCTGCCGTAAGCGGATAAAGCCGCTTGCCCTCCCCGCCGGCCAGGACTATGCCCAGTACTTGTGGCAATTCCCGCATGATTCAAACCTATCGGCCGGTACTGCGCGCGGCTAGCCATTCGCACTATTGATCAAACTTCTGACGGGCTGTCCGTCAAGGCAATTGGCGTCTTCGCGTTCAATAACAATCGTGCGGCAGCGCCACGGCTACTACCGTCGTGCCCATGCGGGTGGCGATGATGACTCGGGAGTATCCGCCCGAGGTCTACGGCGGTGCGGGGGTACACGTCACCGAGCTTGTCGCGCAGCTACGCCATCTGTGCGACGTCGACGTGCATTGCATGGGGGCACCGCGCCATGGGGCGATCGTCGCTCAGCCCGACCCGGCGCTCAAGGGCGCCAATCCGGCGCTTTCGACGCTGTCGGCCGACCTGACCATGGTCAACACCGCCGGGCAGGCCACCGTGGTGCATTCGCACACCTGGTACACCGGTCTTGCCGGACATCTCGTCGCGTTGCTGTACGGCATCCCGCATGTGCTGACCGCGCACTCGCTCGAACCGATGCGCCCGTGGAAGGCCGAACAACTCGGTGGCGGCTACCGGGTGTCGTCCTGGGTGGAGAAGACCGCCGTCGAGGCCGCCGACGCGGTGATCGCGGTCAGTTCCGGCATGCGTGACGACGTCCTGAAGACCTACCCGGCGCTGGATCCCAACCGGGTACACGTGGTGCGCAACGGGATCGACACCGCCGTCTGGTATCCCATCCAGCCGGAGCCGGGTGACTCAGTGCTCGAAGAGCTCGACGTCGACCTGAATCGCCCGATCGTGGCTTTCGTCGGGCGGATCACCCGGCAGAAGGGAGTCGCGCATCTGATCGCGGCGGCCCACAACTTCGCGCCAGAGATCCAGCTGGTGTTGTGCGCGGGCGCACCGGACACCCCGGAGATCGCGGCCGAGGTGACGTCGGCGGTGCAGGAATTGGCCCGCGTCCGCAGCGGCGTGTTCTGGGTTCGGGAGATGCTGCCGATCAGTAAGATCCGCGAAATACTCTCAGCAGCAAGTGTTTTCGTCTGTCCATCGGTATACGAACCGTTGGGAATCGTGAATCTTGAGGCGATGGCGTGCGCGACGGCGGTGGTGGCCTCCGATGTCGGCGGCATACCGGAGGTGGTCGCAAACCGTCAGACGGGCCTGCTGGTGCACTACGACGCGAGCGACCCGGCGTTCTTCGAGCGACGGTTGGCGGAGGCGGTCAATTCGTTGGTGGCCGACCCTGAGATAGCGCGCCAGTACGGGCAAGCAGGCCGGCAGCGCTGCATCCAAGAATTCTCCTGGGCGCACATCGCCGAGCAGACTTTGGAGATCTACCGAAAAGTTTCCTCGTAGATTTCGGCGCGGAAACATGCGCCGAGCGCACGTAAGCGCGCCGAAATCGCTAGCTGGTGACGCCCTTGAGCTCGTCGCCGAGGGCGGCGGCTTCTTCGGGGGTGAGTTCGACGACGAGTCGCCCGCCGCCTTCCAGTGGTACCCGCATCACGATGCCGCGCCCCTCCTTGGTTGCTTCCAGTGGACCGTCGCCGGTCCGGGGCTTCATCGCCGCCATCGAGTGCTCCCTCCACATGAGCTGGCCCGCTCGGGCTAGTGATCTTCACCTATTGTTCCCTATCCGCGGCGATAGGTGTGCAAAGACCCGGCTATGACCGTCGTTGCGACGCGGCTTCGATGGCGGGAACCCAGCAGTCCGCGGTGTGGTCGTCGACCATTCCGGTGGCCTGCATCAACGCGTAGGCCGTCGTCGGTCCGACGAATCGAAAGCCGCGGCGCTTCAATTCCTTGGCCATCGCGGTCGATTCCGGCGAGACCGCGGGGACTTGGGACAGATCGGCGGGTCGTGGTCGAGACGGCGGCGCGAACGACCACAGCAACTCACCGAGGTCGACATCGAGGTCGGCGGTGGCATGCGCGTTGGCGATGGTGGCCTCGACCTTCGCGCGGTTGCGCACGATTCCGGTGTCTGCCATCAGCCGGTCGATGTCGCGTTTGGTGTAGCGGGCGACGCGGTCGACGTCGAACCCGTGGAACGCGCGACGGAAGTTCTCCCGCTTACGCAGGATGATCAGCCACGACAGGCCACTCTGGAACGCCTCGAGGCTGATCCGCTCGAAGAGGGCGGCGGAGTCCCGCAGCGGTTGGCCCCACTCGGTGTCGTGATAGTCGCGATAGAGAATGAAATCAGCCGGGGCCAAACGTGTTTCGTCGATCCAACCGCACCGGATGCGGTCGTCGGCTGCCACGGTCACGAGCCGTCCTTGTCGGAGGGCAGCGCGTGCGCGCCACCTTCGACCGGTTCGTCGGCGTTGTCGGTGTCGTCGATGCCGTGGGCGGCACGCACCGCTGCGAGCTGGCCGCGCAGCAGGTCGAGCTCCTGACCAAGCCGGTCGAGCACCCAGTCGACTTCGCTGGTCTTGTAGCCGCGCAGCGTCTGGGTGAACTTGACAGCGTCGACGTCGATGCCGCTGACGCCGGAGGCCGGCAATACGGTGGCCGTGGTGGCGCGCGGCAGCGGCGGCAACGGCTCACCGCGGCCGAACAGCACGCTGCCGAGCCCGAACAGCACGACGGCCACCAGGATCAGCACTACCAGGTACAGCAGAACCAAGGTCACGCTGTCGATACTGCCCGACGCCCCCGACAGCATGCATGCCCGATCTCGCCGAATCTGTATTCCAGCGGGTCGACACCCGGACGCAGTTTCTCTGTCGGAATGCAGCTTCGCGGGCCGTCAGGCCTATCCGCGCAGCGTGATCATCGGCGGGCGGTCTGCCAGCGAGACCACCGACGTACGGGGCGTGTAGTCGTCGCCGTCAGCGAAGAACTGCGTCAGCGCCACGCCGGAGTCCGGAACGCCACAGCGTGACAGCAGCGTGGCGATGACCTGGCGGCTCATCGAGGCGAGTTCGGTCAGAGGACGGTTGCGGTGCGTGCGCACGCCGAGGTTGACCTGAGCGATCGCGTCCAGGCCCAGCCGGTCGTAGGTGTCGATCAGCAGCCCGATCTCGACGCCGTAGCCCGGCGCGAACGGCACCGAGGTCAGCAGTTCGCGAGTGCCTGCGTATTCACCGCCCAGCGGCTGGAGCAGACAGCTCAATTCGGGTCGCAGCGACGCGAGCAGTGGGCGCGCCACCAGTTCGGTGACCCGGCCACCGCCGTTGGCGTCCTCGCTGCCGCTGACCTTCAGCGGCCGCCGGTAGAAGCCCTTGACCAGGTGTACGCCTTCGGTGGTGAGCAGCGGGCCGACCAGCTTGGGCACGAACATCGGGTCCGGGTCGATCAGGTCGGAGTCGACGAACACGATGATGTCGCCGGTGGCCGCGGCCAGCGACCGCCACAGCACCTCACCCTTGCCGGGTTGCGGCTCGACCTCGGGCAGGGCGACCTCACGGCTGATCACCCGTGCACCGGCGGCGACGGCCCTGATCTCGGTGTCATCGGTGGAGCCGGAATCCAGCACGATCAGCTCGTCGACCAGCCCGCCCAGCAGCGGCGTGATGGTCTCGACGACGCTCCCGACGGTTTCTTCCTCGTTCAGGGCGGGCAGCACCACGGAGATGGTGCGCCCGGCCTTCGCGGCTTGCAGTTCGGCGACCGTCCACGAGGGACGGTTCCAGCTGTGGTCGGTCAACCATCTGCCGGTTACGACGTCCGTAGCCGGCAGCTCAGGTGTCAATGTCATGCCAGTCCCCTTACCGTGCGCATCGGCGGACGCACGCCCTGGATCGACGCGACCATTTCCAGCACGCGTCGTGTGGGCCCCACCTCGTGAACGCGGAACATGGCGGCTCCGTCCGCGGCGGCCAAGGCCGTCGCGGCGAGGGTGCCCTCCAAGCGCTCTGTCAGACCCACACCCAGAGTTTCCCCGACGAAATCCTTGTTGCTGAGTGCCATCAGGACCGGCCATCCAGTTTTTACAAGGTCTTTTACATGGCGCAACAAACTAAGACCGTGATAAGTGTTCTTGCCGAAATCGTGGGTCGGGTCGATTAACACCGCGTCACGAGCCACCCCGACTGCGACCGCGCGCTCGGCCGCGGCGGTCACTTCGGCGATGACGTCGTCGACGACGCCGCGCTCAGAGGTGCCGTAGTTGACCCGGAACGGTCGTGTCCGCGGCGTCGCGCCGCCGGTATGCGAGCACACCAGGCCGGCCCCGAACTCGGCGGCGACCTCGGCCAGGCCCGGATCGTGTCCACCCCAGGTGTCATTGATCAGGTCCGCACCCGCCGCGCAGGCCTGCTTGGCGACCTCCGAGCGCCAGGTGTCGACGCTGATCAGCTGGTTGGGAAAGGTGTCGCGCAGCCACTCGATGAACGGCACGACACGGGCGAGCTCCTCGTCGACCCCGACGGACTCGCCCGGTCCGGCCTTGACGCCGCCCACGTCGACGACATCGGCACCGTCTTCGATCACCCGGTGAGCCGCCGCCTTGGCGGCCTCATCGGTGAACGTTGCGCCGCGGTCGTAGAACGAGTCCGGTGTCCGGTTTACGATCGCCATGATCAGCGCGCGATCACCGGCCACCGGGCGGCCGCAGAAGGTCGAATTCACGCCTCCATAGTGCCTGGCCGAGCGATTTGGGCGCGCCTACGGTCGCTCAGCGACTTGTTCAGCGACTGTCAGCGCCCCCAGATCGCTATTTCTTCGGCTCAGGCCGGTCAGGGCATGCGGCAATGGGTCCTGGTGCAGGACGCCGAGGCGTTGGGTGGCGCGGGTGAGGGCGACATAGAGCTCGGCGGCGCCACGCGGGCCGTCGGCAAGAATCCGTTCCGGCTCGACCACCAGGACCGCGTCGAACTCCAGCCCCTTCGCCTCCGAGGCCACCACCGCACCCGGCAAGCCCGGTGGCCCGATCACGATGCTGGTACCTTCCCGTCCGGCTTCGTCCCGGACGAATTCCTCCATAGCAACGGACAGTTCGTCCTCGGTCACCTGCCTCGACCATGGCTGCACACCGCACGCGCGCACGGACTCCGGTGGCTGTACCTCCGGCGCGAACTCGGCGAGCAGCGCGGCGGCGACGGCCATGATCTCCGCCGGCGTGCGGTAGTTCACCGACAGCGACCGGTACTCCCAGCGGGGGATGCTGTTCTTGCTCCTCGCGTGCGCGGCGACGTACGGTTCGAGCATCGTGTCCCACGATGTCGCTCCCGCCACCGACCGGCGTTGGGCGAGATCGCCGACCACCGTGAACGATCGACTCGGGCAGCGGCGCATCAGCACCCGCCAGTCCATTTCGGACAGCTCCTGGGCCTCGTCGACCACGACGTGTCCGTAGGTCCAGTCCCGGTCCGCCGCCGCGCGTTCGACGAGTTCACGGGTGTCGCGCTCGACGAAGCGATCCGCCAGATCCTCGGCGTAGAGCATGTCCTGTGCGAGGAGATGGTCCTCGTCGTCCATCAGGTCCTCGCGGCTGATCATGAGGTCCAGCACGCCTGCGGCGTATTCGGCCTCCGCCCTCCGCTCCCGCTCCGCTGTGTCGTCGGCCGGCTTATCGCGGCCCAGCAGGTCGACCAATTCGTCGAGCAGTGGCACATCCGACACGGTCCATGCGTCGCCGTCGGCGCGCCACAGCGCCTGGCCGGCGCCTGCCGCTCGCAGCCGTTCGGGCGACATGTACAGCTCGGCCAGCAGCGCTTCCGGGGTCAGAATCGGCCAGAGTTCGTCGAGCGCGGCGGTGAACTCCTCGTTGTCCGCGAGTTCGGCGATCAAGTCCGCCCGCAACTGCTCCCACGCCGCGCGGTCGTCCCGGGTCAGCCAACCGCGACCGATCCGGGCGAGCGCCCTTTCCGTGAGCACATACGTGACGATCTCGCTGAACACCGCACGGGCCTCGTTGTGCGGCAGGCCGCTTTCGCGCGCCTCCTGTCTGGCCCACTCCGCCGTCTCGGTGTCAATCCGCACCGTGACGTCCGACAATTTGATCGGCAGCTGATCCTCCGGCAGCCGCTGCCGATCGGCGACCGACGCCGCGAGCACGGCCAGAATCTTCAAAGAGCCCTTGAGCCGGGCGGCTTCCGATGCGTCCTCGGCGGTTACATGCAGACCGGGCACAAGGTCTCCGATCGTCATGAACACCACCTCGGACTCGCCCAGAGACGGCAGCACGCGACCGATGTAGTTCAGGAACGCTGAGTTGGGCCCGACCACCAGCACACCATGGCGTTCCATCCGCTTGCGCTGGGTGTAGAGCAGGTACGCGACGCGGTGCAGCGCCACCACTGTCTTCCCGGTGCCCGGGCCACCCTCGATCACCAGCACTCCCGAGTGATCGGCCCGGATGATCTGGTCCTGTTCGGCTTGGATAGTTGCGACGATGTCGCGCATGCCCTCACCGCGCGGCGCGTTGATCGCCGCGAGCAGTGCCGCATCCCCTCTCTCGCCGTCGCCGGGGCGGCCGAGGACCTCGTCGGTGAAATCCAGCACTTGACGCCCACGGGTATGAAATTGGCGGCGCCGTCGCATGCTCTCCGGGGACGCGGCGGTGGCGACATAGAACGCCCGCGCGGCCGGCGCCCGCCAATCGAGCAACAACGGCTCGAACTCGCTCTCCTTGTCGAGAATGCCGATCCGGCCGATGTACAGGCGCTCGTCCAAAACGCTGTCCAATCGACCGAAACACAGCCCGTTGTCCGCCACGTTCAGCCGGTTCATCTGGTTGGCAAGCGAGCGCACCTCGACATCCCGCTCCACAAGTGTCTCGCCATTCTTGAGGTCGACGGGGCCCCGCAGGGCGGCGCTGTACCTCCCCTTCACTCGCGCGCGTTCAGCGTCGAGGCGGGTGTACAGCCCGGCCACATAGCTCCGTTCGGAGCGCAATTCGTCTTCGTACCCTTGGATTTCGCTACCCCCATTTTCGCGAGTTCTCGCTTCGACCAGCGATTCTGGGGCATGACCCGGGTCTTGCCGCAAGCCCCCCGGTGCGTTATATGTTGGAAGTGGAAGGGAGTCGGTACTTCCCTTTCCTAGCCGGGATGCAATCTCCGTGCCGAACCCTCAATTCTTCGGGCGCTTGCCGTCCTTAACCTCGGCGAGGTACTCGTCGTAGAACGGAATGTAGCCCTCGTCGCGGCCGGTCAGCACGTAGATCGGGTCCTCGACGTCCTCGGGGTGGTAGCCCTCCTTGCGCAGGTCGACCTTCTGGCTCTTGAAGGTCGACGTATGCGCCAGCTCCCCCACGACGCGGGCGAACAGCGGAACGGCATAACCCGGCAGCCGCTCGTAGGCCGCCTTGGCCAGCGCCTTACCGTCGAACTCCTCACCCTCCTTGAGCTGGATGGCCGCCATGCCTGCCCGGCCGCCGGTGCCGGGCACCTCGACGCCGAATACCGTCGCCTCCTCGATCTGCGGGTCGGTGGAGATCGCGGCCTCGACCTCGGTGGTGGCGACGTTCTCGCCCTTCCACCGGAAGGTGTCGCCGAGCCGGTCGGTGAACGCCGCATGCCCGAAGCCTTGCGAGCGCATCAGATCGCCGGTGTTGAACCAGACGTCGCCGTCCCGAAAAGCGTTGCGCACCAACTTCTTTTCGCTGGCTTTCTTGTCGGTGTAGCCGTCGAAGGGCTGGAAGCTGCTGACCTTGGACAGCAGCAGCCCCGGCTCGCCGTTGCGGACCTTGCGCACCCGGCCGTTGTCGTCGCGCACCGGTTCGCCGGTGTCCGCGTCGTACTCCACAAACGCCACCGGAGTCGGGCAGATCCCGGTGGTCTTGTCGACGTTGAGCACGTTGACGAATGCGGTGTTGCCCTCACTGGCCGCGTAGAACTCACAGACCCGTTCGATGCCGAACCGCTCCGTGAACTCGTCCCAGATCGCCGGGCGCAGCCCGTTTCCTGCGATCACCCGCACCTTGTGCTGACGGTCGGTCGGCTTGGGCGGCTGATTGAGCAGGTAGGCGCAGATCTCGCCGATATAGATGAACGCGGTCGCGTTGTACCGGATGACCTCATCCCAGAACTTCGACGCCGAGAACGACTTGCCAAGCGCCAGCGCCGCACCCGAGTTCAGCACCGATGACAGCGCGACCGTCAACGCATTGTTGTGGTAGAGCGGCAGGCAGCAGTACAGAGTGTCGTTGCTATTCAACCGCATGCCGAGGCCGCCGAATCCGGCCAGCGCTCGCAGCCACCGGTAGTGCGTCATCACGCTGGCCTTCGGCATGCCGGTGGTGCCGGACGTGAAGATGTAGAACGCCTTGTCCTTGGCGAGCACCGCCGCCGTCG
>DASQCE010000449.1:0-15525 GCA_035634855.1 Mycobacterium sp. | reverse complement strand
CGGGGGTCTCCGGCCAACAAATCCCGCCTTGACCGCGTCAATTCGGGTGCGCCGCGCCCACTCCCATGGGGCCAAAATAGGGCCAAACTTTCAGACCGGGTGCTCCAGAGCGCGTCCAGATCGGCCATCCAAAATGCTCTGACCAGTACCAACAGACCAGGCTGCAGCCCCTCACGAGCGGCAGGTCACCGACGTCACTTGCGACTCCACGAGCAGAGTGGGAACGGCGCCCGAAGTCCCAACGCGTCAAGTTGCCGCCTTCAGCTGCTGGGGGAGCAAAGCTGCGCGCCGCGAGTTCATTCGGCTCCGGTTAGGCATGAACGTAGGTGCGGAGAGTAAAAGAGAGGTCGGCGTGGCCGAGCCACGCCGCAGTCGGTGAGAGCACCAATCGCGCACTGCTCTATGTCGCGATGACCCGGGGAGCGACGCCCGAGTGTGGCACGCCAGCCAGAGTCGCGCGCAAGAGCACGGTAGCGCTGACGTAATGAAAGCGTCCGATGCGAACTTGCCCTGACACCTCGGTACGGCGACGGTCGCCGGGCGTCCTCGCGATCCAGCACGCCGTGCAGCGCTGGGTGACACGATGTCGTGGTGACTGACAGTCCGGCCGATGCCGAAGATCTGTTGGCACACCCCGGCGACGTTGGTGAGATCCGACGTCTTTCGCCAAAGACCATGTTCTTTGCCGATCTAGTGGATTCGACGGCGCTGTCCATACAGGTGGATCCCGAGACGTATCGCTTGGTCGTGGGGCGGTACCGCGAACAGGTGCTGCGCATCGTGAACGGGTACGACGGGCATATCGGCTCCACCAAGGGTGATGGGTTGCTGGCGGTGTTCGGTCATCCGATTACGCGTGAAGACGATGCGCGCCGCGCGGTGCAGGCCGGGGTGGAGATCGCGCGGGAGGTGTCGCGGCTCAGTAATCACCTGCAACGCCGATTCGGTTTCGGCGTTAGTGTCCGGGTTGGGGTGCATTGGGGTCTGGTGTATCTGGACGCCGCCCAAGCCGACTTCTCTGGGTTGGCCGCCAACGTGGCGACCGGGATCTCGGGTCTCTCACCACCGGGCGCAGTTGTTGTCTCAGATGCCGTTGAGACGTTGATATGGAACGACTTTGAGTTGGAAGCCTGCGCACCGGCGGCGATCAAGGGTGTAGAGGAGCCGATCATCCACTACCGGGTGATGAGTGTGCGCGCTCCGGTTGCCTGAAGTCTCCCGGTTGCCATGCTGACCCAGCAGCGCGTCATTCGCGCTGCGGTGTGGATGCCGCGGGGAGCGACAGATAGCGCTGTCGTTCCGGCAGTGGGCTGTCGGCGGCGAATCGGCCGGCCACTTCGTCGAGCGCGGCACGGGCGGGTTCTCCGCGTAGTTCGAAATCATCGAGCGCGGCGCGAAGTTCGTACAGGTCAGCACCCTGTCGGCGGGCAACGCTAAGGGCGGCGGCCAGATCTGCTTGACGGGCATCGGGGTCGGTGTGGGTGTGCGCGCGAAGGCGCAGCAACTCGGCCTCGTAGAAACACATTTCAGTGCCGCGGCCCAGCGTGAGGGCCGCATCCAGTTGAGCGCGAGCTTCTTTGCGACGACCGGCGGCGGTCAATAGCTGTGCGAGAGCACCGTCGAACAACGTGATGAATACGGTCAATCCGGCGTCGCGGACGGTCTTCACGACTTCGGCCGCGCGCGTGACCTGAACCGACAGCAGGTCGGCGTCGTCGACGCGGGTCGAACGTATGGCATCGACGATGGCTCGCTGAGCAGCGCCCCACAGCGCCCACACTTCGAAGCCGTGCCGATCGGCGTGGTCGACCAGCTCGGCGGCGAGCGTGGCGGCGCGATCGAGCTGGCGCGCCTCGATGCGTATCCAAATCTCGAAGAAGCGCGCGAAGGCCAGGCTGAACGGGCCTTGCGGGAAGCTGAGTTCGTCGGCCCGGTGTGCGGCCTGCAGCGCCTGAGTCTCGGCGCCGCGAAGGTCTCCGCCCGCAAGCCGGTCAAGACTGAGGATTCCGTGCGCCATGGTCATGGGGTCGGTCGGTGCGAACCAGAGCGCCTCGAGGGTGTGGTGGCCTGCTGCGACGAATTCCGCCGTCGCTGCTTCCAACTGCCCACGCGCGGTGGCGAATCCGCCGTTCAACCACGCCGCGATGCCGATGCCGGCTTCGACCACGGGCCGGAAGAATTCCCGCTCGGCGTTCATGCTTGCGCGCAATGACATCAGCACCCGCGCGGAGCGGGGCAGATCCCCAATGGCGAAGTAGTAACCAGCCAGGGCGAGAAGCGTGCCAACCACTTCGTCGTCGCGAACGTCGGTCCCCCCGAGCCGCAGGCACTCCTCGAAGTCGACCGCCGTGGCTCGGTTCAGCGGTCCTTCAGCGGCGGACGCGAGGAATCCCCGCTCCATGCGCACCGCCATTTCCCGCACATCGCGGGCGCGCCCCGGTGGCTGCTTGTCCACCTGAACGAGGGCGTGAGTCAGATAGCCGCGAGCCTCCGCGAGAGCGCCTCGCCGTCGCGCATCAGCCGATGCCCGTTGATACGCCGACACCGCCTCGCAGGTGTTCTGGGCCTGCTCGTAGTGCGTGGCCACCAGCTGCCAGTCGGGATCCCCGCCGGTGTCCTCCACCAGGGCGTCGGCGACCTTCGCGTGCAGGCTGCGGCGCACGCTCGGCGGCACCAGCTCCGTGGCGACCTCGCGGAGCAGCTCATGACGGAATCGCCAACCGCTCGTCCCCGACGGCTCGAGCACCCGCGCGTCCTCGAGTTCGCCGAGGACGCCGTCGAGTACATCGTCGCTGAGGTCGGCCACGCAGCGCAGCAGGTCCCGGTCTAGCTGGCGGCCGATCAGCGCCGCCACCTCCACAACCGGCACAACGTTGGTGCTCGCCCGCAGTCGGGCGAGCAATGGCTCGTACAGACCCTCCGGCACCCCGGTCTCCGTGAGCCCGCCGACGACCTGTTCGATGTAGAACGGCACCCCATCGCAGCGAACGGCCACCGCCGCCCGAGCCTGTGCCGACAGATTGGGATCCAGGGCGGCGATCAGAGTGTCGGTCTCGTCCTCCGTCAATGGGTCGAGGTCGATCACCGTCACCGGCCAATGGGCGGGCAGCCACGGGCCGGGGCGTCCCGTCACCACCACGAGCAGCCGGCCTTCGGCAGCATCAAGGAGTGACCCAAGTCTTTCGATGGTGGACGGGTCGAACCAGTGCGCATCCTCGACCACCACGATGCCCGGGCTTTCGCCAACACAGGCCAGGAGATAGTCCTCCACTGCTTGTCCGATCAGTTGATAGAGTTTGCGTCCCTCTGAGGCAGCGGGCTCGTATCCGTGTTCCGGCGCGATGCCCAGCACCGGCGCCAACAACGGCACAGTGCTCGCCATATCGCGTCCGCGGGCCATCAGCTCGACTTCGAGCAGGCGCAGCCGCTCACTCTGAGGGGTCAGTCTACTTATGCCGCAATGCTGTTCGAGCAGGCTGCGTATTGGGTGCAGACCGGCGTCCGTGTGCAACGCCGACCCCGTCAATGTCACCACCACCGCCCCCGAGTCCAAGGCCAGACGGGCGGCGGCGGCTGCCAGCGCAGACTTGCCGATGCCCGGCTCGCCACGCAAAACCACCCCCGGAGTCGTCAAGGTGCCGTCTTGAGCGTGCCGCCAACTGTCTCGTAACCACGCAAACTCGCGGTCGCGCCCCACAAGGGGGGTGTGCGTCGCTCTCGCCTGCATCACTCGCTCACCCAGCACCCGGTGATGGGCGATCAGCTCTGCGACTCCCTTGACAGCAGCCGGTTGGCATGGCGCTAACTCAAAAGTGTTGCGTATCAACGGCGCTACCGCGTCCGAAATCACGATGGTTCCGGGCGGGGCCAGACCCGACACCCGCGCGGCGAGGTTGGCGCCGAGGCCGTAGACATCGCTTTGGGCGGTGTCCAGATAGACGAGTCCGCGATGTACCCCTGCTCGCGCAGCGATCTCCATCCCGAAGCGGTGCCGCACCTGCTCACCGAGACGGGCCACCTCGCGGGTGATCTCCAACCCCGCCAGCACCGCCCGACGTACATCGTCCTCATGGGCTCGTGGGTGACCGAATACCGCCAGAAGGCCCTCACCCGTGGGGGAGCCGATATGGCCGTCAAAGCGGGTCACGATGTCCACCACCACGTCGCGGTAGCGGCCCACCAGTAGCCCGTAGGTGTCGAGCTCGGCGTGGCTGGACAACACCGCCGAATCGACCAAGTCCACGTACAGGATCGTCAAGCGCCGGATCTCGCCACCATCGCTGGGGGCTGCAAGCAGATCCTCCGCTTCAGTGTTCCCATGGTCCACGGCCAGTACATGGTCGGCAAGCGCGGTGGCGGTTCGCCGATCTCCACGGTTGATCGCCGCCACCGCCTGATCCAGCAGGTCATCAATCGACGAACCAGCGCCAAGACGGAGCTCGCGCGGGGGACTCATCCCGCCGTCGCTCACGTCAATATTGTGGCACCTGAACACCTGCCGGCACGGCGAAACGAATTAGCCCGCTTTCGACGTCAGGGAGATGGGCCAGGCTGCTCCGAGCGGTTGTAGCGCGAAAGGTTCTTGGAGGCGCAGCCCGCGCAAGGGAAAAGTCATTCTCTGGCTATTCGAGCAGAGAACCAGCGCACCGGTGCACAACCGGTGGCTTCCGCGCAAATGTTGTCACAGGTAGGTGCGAACTCGCAGTGTTGACAGGGTACGCCTTGAGACGATTTTCGTTGGTCAGGGTCGAGAGTCATTGCGAGACAACCAAATTCAGCCTTTGTCCGACTGGGGGTCAGGTGGTCGCAGGTTCAAATGCTGGTAGCCCGACCAAGTTAAAGCAGTTCAGAGGCGGTTTCGGAGTGGTCCGTGACCGCCTTTTCTCATACCTGCCGGGGTGCGTACGGCAACCCACATGAACTGTGTCCCCATTACCAGCCGACACGGCGATGGGTTGGTGGGACGGGGCCATCCATTTCACCGCCAGGTGTCGCGGACTAGAGCGCCGATGGCGGGCACAACCAAGGGTTGGCGTGTCACCGCGAGCCTCCGAGATCTGGGATCGCGCCGAGGCGATGCTTGAGGTGACGGGTGACCGCGTACTCACCGATGAACTCGAAGACCTCATAGACCGTTGAACTCATAGACCGGCGCGAAACAGCGAAATCGGGGTGGATGATGCGGCGTTTTTCTGGCCAGTGTTGGCGACGCTGCTGTTGGAGGGATGGTTCCTCAATCTTCCGCTTTGGTTGATCGTTACGGCGGCAGCGATAGCCGTATCTGTCCGCTTGGCGTGTGGAGTAGTCAAAGCGCACCGTGTCCAGGAGGAACTGATCGCGCGGTTCAACGACGAAAATCCGCCCCAGCCTAGTAAGAGCTTGGCGATGCCTGCCGGGCGTCATCGCGGTCACCGCGGCCAGCCGTCCGGTCCGATTGGTCACTTGACCAGTTGCATTAGTCCGAGCGTCCCAATCATTCCGTCGACCGCCGCGCGTGCAGCATCGTCGGACGTATGGCCGTAGATGTCGCCGGTGACCGCGATCGACGAGTGCCCGAGCATATCCGCGACCGCTTTGATGTGCACCCAGACCTCCTTCACGCCAGCCTTGCGCGCGGCGGTCTCGATGGTCCGCACCAGGTTGCGCGGTTCGACTGGTGTCCCGAACTCCGTGGCGAACACGCGTCCGCAGTCGGTCCACTGATCACCCGGCGTGCAGCCATTCGGCGGCTTGCTGCTTGCCGCGCGCCCGCAGCATCGCCACCAGCGGAGCGCCGAGCGCCGCGACCGTCTGTCTTGGGTTCGGACACCGCGAGCTTGCCGCCGATGCGCCCGAGGGTGCCGCGCACGGTCAACGAGACCGGCGTCGAGGTCAATGTCGGTCCAGCGCAAACCTAGAGCCTCGCCGCGGGGCATCTCGGTGGCGGCGATGAGCACCAGCATGTCGCGGCAGCGCAACCGGTCGGCAGCGTTCAGCAGCGCGGTCACGTCCACAGCGGCGGCGTGTCTGGCCTCCGTGCGCGCCACACCCAGCCGCTTCACGACAGCCGCCGCATTTTTTGTCACCAGTCCGTCGCGGACCACCCCGTGAATGCCAGCCGCAACACCGTGTACACCGAGCGCACCGATGAACCGGCAGCCCGCGGTCCTCGCACTTGAGCACCAGAGCTTCGATATCGGTGGGCCGCAACCGATCCAACGTAATCGCCCAAACGACGCCGGTTCTAGATGCTTGCGGCACAGTGCGCGTACATCTCCCTGGTCGCGCGTTTATGGTCCGAGTTTGCAAATGTGGTGGCGCCACCGGCCAGCCAGTCCGCGACGATGCGGGTGGCGTCCCTGCCCGGTGCGCCGGCGTCGAGCCGCTCGCAGGGACCTGCGGAGCTTGTCGCGGGCCTCCTGGCGGGCGGGGCCGTAGACGGTGTGCCGCTTAGTCTTACCGTCGTCGCCGGTATAGGTGACCGCACCCTCGTCGCGAATGACCTTGCCGTCCTTCATCCACTTGTAGATGCTGCCTTCACCGTTCGCGTTCTTGCTCATATCCGCTTCTTTCCTTTGGCATCAACTTGGGGGAGCAGGCCGACTTCACTGCACCTGGCGGCCCAGCGGCTGGTTACATTCCCATGGCCGGCATGAGGGCGGCCACGGGCGCGTCGATCGCGCACTGGCCGAGACCGTGGTAGCACCGGCGAATCCTTGGGGTCGGTGCCATCACTCAGACTCCCCGCACCCCACAGGAACTACGTGTCTTCCGGTAGATTCGGGGTGAGGTCTGTCTGTGAATCGATGACCGTTTCGGACGGGGCTGTGCGCTCCCACAGGACCGCGCCCACGCACGCTGTCAACACCCACCCGATGCCGATCACCCCGCACCACGTCATCAATGCCATCGCGACACCGATTGGGCCGAGCCCGGTCCAACCGATGAGCAACGGCGGGAAGAGGATCCGGGCGGCGAGCGGGAGAATGGTTCCGTCGATCACCGTCCCGGCGAGTCCGGCGAGCGCGAGGTATCTCAGGCCCCGGCCGCCGTCGCGGACCAGCAGAACCGGCGTGAGCGACCAGAAGATCCAGACCGGCACCAGGGCAGCCACGAACAGCAGCGCTCGGATCGCACCGCTGTGATCGCCGCCGAAGGCGATCCGTTCGCGAAGGGCGATCATCGTCAGGTACAGGACGAACCACGTGGCGCCCCGCAGCAGCCGTTGGCCTAGCCCGAACTGCTCACGGCGCCAGGCCTTCGCGAAGATTCCGGCGATGGTGATCGACATCGGGATTCCCCACACGAGGAATCCGGCGACACCGATGAACGTCCAACTCGACCGAAATGCCGAGGAATCGCCGAACGCGGCGCGGACCCGTTCAGTCAGCGGGTATCCGAGGCCGACCTCCCGGATGAAAAGTGTGCCCGGACTGGCGTTCTCAGCGAAGCCGGAGAAGTAGTCGAATCCGATGATGATCAGGGGGATGACCGTGGTGAACAGCTGGACCGAGACGAGTGCGCCCAGCGTGGCGCCGTCGATCTCGGTGAAGCGGGCGGCGACTGCGGCGGCCGGCCGCTTCTTGCGGGCATCCGCCAGCTGCCGGTACCGCTGCTCGAGCCGCCGACGGGCGTCCTCCCGTTTCCCGCGTGCGCTCATAGGTCGGCGAACTCCTCGAACGTCCCGCGCACAACTTCACGCCCCGACGTGGTAGTAACAGTTGTGGTGCGGTGACGTTAGCACTCAGGGAGAACCCGCCGGGAATTTCGTTCGTGCACGACCCGGGCTCGACGGTCCACGCAAACAACTCATGGGTCACCCGATCTTCCCGCGCTGAGCCTGGATGGGCCGAACGACCCGGAGACGACTAGGGCGTGTCGGCATCGCGCACTGACGCGTGCTCTGTTGCGGCGCATAATGTTCGCGCTGGTTGCGCCAAACATGTTGCCGGGCAACAACGTATCCAGGTCCACCGCGAGGCTGCCAACGGCATGCGCGGAGTATTACTTGGTCGCCACCCGACAGGCTTCGCACCAGCAACCCGCGCCAAAGTGGGGGTAAGCCTGCGCAAAGTTGCTCGCGGCACGGCGGCGCACCGGCGCATCGCCAACCCGGTCCCACAGGCCAGAACGTGAAACGCCTCGATGGGCACCCGCCCACGAATCACAAATCATCCCTACGCCGGTCCGGAGAGCTGCCCCCCGGACAGGGCGAATTTGTAGCTCACCGAGCGGACACTGCGGCCGGCACAAGCTGCCGGAGTCGCCGCGCGCCGCGCTAAGCTGCTCGCTTGCCTGACAATCCCGATCATTTCGACCATCTGCACCGTGGTGCGCGGATAGGGTCGACGGGCGTCTGCGGGCTGACGTGTCGACTGAGGGTCGAAGGAGAAGCTGATGCAGCAGCTCTCGGGGTTGGATGCGGCGTTTCTGACGCTCGATTCACCGACGGCTTACGGGCACGTCGGCAGTGTGTGCATCCTCGACCCGCCGCAGAGCGGCGAGGCGCTGACCCTCGACCGGTTGACCGAGCTGGTGGAGTCCCGGCTGCATCTGGTCCCGCCGTTTCGCCGCCGCCTCGCCGAGGTGCCGCTGGGGCTCGATCAGCCCTATTGGATCGAAGATCCGGACTTCGACATCGAGTTCCACGTCCGTGAGTTGGCGTTGCCTGCGCCCGGCGATGATCGGCAGCTGGCCACCCAGGCGGCCCGCCTGCACGCGCGGCCGCTCGACCGCAGGCGCCCGCTATGGGAGCTGTACCTGATCCATGGCCTGCAGGGTGGCCGGTATGGCCTCTACACCAAGGTGCACCACGCCGCGATCGACGGGGTGTCCGGAAACGACCTGCTCGTCGCCCTGCTGGATGTGTCGCCGCAGCCGGGCGAGGTCGGCGAGCCGCCGCCGTGGCGCCCGGAAGCCGAACCCGGCGCGGTGCAGCTGCTGGCTCGCAGCGCGCTGTCGCTGACCCGCCACCCGGTGCGGGCGGCGCGGCTCTCCACGCAGATGGTGCGCTCGTTGCCGGCGCTGGTAGCCAGTCCCGCCCGGCCCTGGCTGCCGCTGGTCGACCGGTTCCTGTTGCGCCGTGACCGCGATGTCATCCTGTCCGCGCCGCCGCTGATGGCGCCGCCGACACCGTTCAACAAGAACATCGGTCCGCACCGCCGTTGGGCGTTCGGCAGCCTGCCGCTCGCGGAGGTGAAGGCGGTCAAGAATGCCGCAGGCGTCACCGTCAACGACGTCGTGATGGCGTTGTGCGCCGGCGCGCTGCGCGCGTGGCTGCAGGACCACGACGCGCTGCCCGCGGGTCCGCTGCTGGCCGCCGTCCCGGTCTCGATCCGCACCGAGGAGCAGCAGGGTACCCACGGCAACCAGGTCTCCACTGTGATCGCGCCGCTGCCGACACATCTGGCGGACCCCGCTGAGCGGCTGCGCGCCGCGCACGAGGCGATGCGCGTGGCCAAGGAGCAGCACAACGCGCTGCCCGCGGAGCTACTGACCGACATCGCGCAGTTCTCGACGCCGGCGTTGGCCAACCGGGCCAGCCGGCTCGCCAGCCGACTGCGGCTGCTGGAGCGGGTCCCGCCGTTTAACTTGTTCATCTCCAACGTGCCCGGTCCCACCGTCGATCTGTACATGTGCGGGGCGCGGCTCGAGGCCGTGTACCCGCTCTCGGCGATCGCCGACGGCCAGGGTCTCAACATCACGGTCCTGGGGTCCAGCGGCAAACTGAATTTCGGCATCCTCGCCGACCGCGAGCTGGTGCCCGACGTCGAACGGATCATGGCAGGGCTGGCCGACGAACTGGCCATCCTGCAAAAGACGCAGGCGGCCCGCTGATGTCTGTCGCGCCGCCGGACAGCGCGCCCGCCATGGGACTTTATGTCACCGACCCGGCCCGGGCGGTGGTCGAGTTCGGGCTGCTGCTGGCCGCACTGCCGCTGCAGCGGGCGCTGCCCGCTGGTGACGGGCATCCTGTTCTGGTGCTGCCCGGCCTGCTGGCCGCCGATGACTCGACGTGGCCGCTTCGGCGCATCCTGCGCGGCCTGGGCTACCGGGTGCACGGCTGGCGGCTCGGGCGCAACCGCGGCCCGACGGCCGCGGCGGTGGACGGCATGCAGGACCGCCTGCATGCTTTGCACACGCGATACCGCACTCCGGTCAGCGTGATCGGCTGGAGCCTCGGCGGCATCTACGCTCGTACCCTCGCCCGGCGCACACCCGCTGCGGTACGCCAGGTCATCACGCTCGGCAGCCCGTTTCGCCTGGCCCACGAACGCCAGTCCCGGGCCAGCCGCATCTTCAACCACTACACCCACCTGCATGTGGCGCGGGCCCCGTTGCCGCTGGAGCACGACGTCGACGTCCTGCCGGTGCCGGCCACCTCGATCTACTCGCGGTTCGACGGCATCGTCGCCTGGCAGGCCTGCCTGGACCCGCCGTCCCCGCGCTCCGAAAACATCGCCGTGGTGGGCAGCCACTTCGGCTACGGCCACAACCCGGCGGTGGTGTGGGCCGTTGCGGACCGGCTCGCGCAGCCGCTCGGCGAGTGGACGCCGTTCCAGCCGCCGCGGGCGCTGCGGATGTTGTTTCCCCGAGCGGACATCCCCCCCGCGCGGCTCACGTTGATCCTTCCGCACATTCGCCGTGAGTCCGGCTAGCGCGTAGGACCGCTGGGTGCCGCCACCGGCCAGCCCGGGTCAGCACGTCGACGGCGGTGTCAGGGTTGGTAACTTACATTGCCGTTCGTGAAGGAACGGTCTGCAACGAGGCGTGCACACCAACCGAAAAGCTTCCCCCTGCACCGACGCGCTCATTGCGAAGAGCGAATGACTCGTAGTTGAGGACATTCGGGGACCACAAGTGCGGGCAGAGCAGGTCCTCAGCGTTCGTCAGTGAACTGCGGCCAGGCTGCTAACCGCTGTTGTGAACGCCGCGCGCGCGGTCCCGGAAAGTCGCAGGTGTTTCTCCTGTTTGGTGGCGGAAGAACTTGCCGAATGCGGCCGGGTCGGGCATGCCTAGGCGCCCTGCTATCACTGTGCTGGTGAGCTCGGTGTGCACCAGCAGGCGTTTGGCCTCCAACAGTACCCGTTCCTGGATGACGCGTTTTGCCCCGAAGCCTGTGGCGACATGCGATGCGCGGGTGAGGGTTCGTACGCTGTAACCCAGTTGGCGCGCGTAATCCTCGACGCGGTGCGTCTGTGCGAAACCGTGTTCGACCGCCTGTCTGAACGCCGCGAACACCGTGTCGCCATACTCGCTCGACAGATGCCCGTGGTTACCGATATGCAAAACAAGGATCGACAACAGGTGGCGGACGATCGCGATTTGTACAGCGGCAGGGAGCCCGCTGGGGTTGTGGTATTCGTCCGCCAGCACGTCGGTCAGGGGGAGCAGCGCGGGGGAGTGCACTGGGACAGACGACTCAGCGGGCCGGTCGGCGTGTGCTGCCGACACCGTGGCATGGTCGAGGAGCCCCGGCGCAAAGAGCACGACGATTCCCCGGGACGTCGCGAGATCAGTTCCGAATTGCAGTATCTGGCCGGGCCGTACCCAAATTAGATCGCCCTCGACCAGTTGATGCTCGGTGAAGTCCACCGAGCAATCGAGCCGCCCGCCGCGCACCGCCACGAGGTGGTGGAACGAAGGTCTCATCGGCGAGCTGGGATTTATCAGGTGACCGCGGGCGCGCTCGAGCAGCGCGTCGAATGAGAGGACTTCAACCCCAGGGGGTGCGGCTTCGGAGCTCCTGAACGGCACTTCTGTGATGCTCATCGGGCTGCTCGATCCCTCACTCCGCCTCGAACGTGTGTCCGTTTTTGACTATATCGTGTCGCTGCGGTCCCTGGGACGAACGACGGCGTCGACGTAGCGTGATGACCAGTTCGACGCGGAAACAAGCTTTCACCCGATCGCCCAAAGGTCGAACGCTACGACTGGAAGTGACCATCATGAGACTGATTGTGGGGATGACCGGAGCGACCGGCGCGCTGCTGGGCATCAGGTTGTTGGAGCACCTTAAGCGGAATCCTGAGGTGGAGACGCACCTGGTGTTGAGTCGGTGGGCACGCACCACCATCGAATTGGAGACCGGGATGTCGGTGGCTGCGGTCGGCAAGCTTGCCGATGTCGTTCATCGCCCAGAGGACCAAGGCGCGACGATCGCATCGGGCTCGTTTCGCACCGACGGCATGGTGATCGTGCCGTGCTCGATGAAGACGCTGGCCGGCATCCGCACCGGATATGCCGAAGGACTGGTGTGTCGGGCCGCAGACGTCGTCCTCAAGGAGCGCCGCAAGCTCGTCCTGGTCCCGCGTGAGACACCACTGAGCGAGATCCACCTGGAGAACATGCTCGACTTGGCGCGCAAAGGCGTGCAGATTGTGCCGCCGATGCCTGCGTTCTACAACCACCCGAAGTCGGTCAACGACATCGTCGATCACCTCGTGGTGCGCATCCTTGACCAGTTCGACCTGCCGGCAGCCGATGCCAAGCGCTGGGACGGCATGCGCGCCGCCCGCGAAATCCAGACTGTTGCTTGATTTCTCACGCGAGAGGAGATATCCGATGGCCTACGACGACCTGCGCGAGTTCCTGAACGCTCTTGACGAGCAGGGACAGCTTCTGCGGATCACCGACGAAGTGATGCCCGAACCGGATATCGCCGCCGCCGCCAACGCGGCGCCCCGGTTGGGCGATAACGCCCCGGCGCTGTATTTCGACAACGTCACCGGATTCACCGATGCGCGGATTGCGATGAACGTACACGGATCGTGGGCCAACCACGCTCTTGCCCTGGGGTTGCCGAAGGACACCGGCGTCAAGGCCCAGGTCGACGAATTCATCGCCCGCTGGGCGAACTTCCCGGTAAAACCGGTGTGGCGGGACGACCCGCCATGGGCGCAGAACACCCAAATCGGTGAGACCGTCAACATCTTCGAGGTGCTCCCACTCGTCCGGCTCAACGACGGCGACGGTGGGTTCTACCTTGACAAGGCTGCGGTGGTGTCCAAGGACCCCGAGGATCCGGAGAACTCCGGTAAGCAGAACGTCGGCATCTACCGCATCGAGGTCAAGGGCAAGCGGAAACTTGCGCTGCAGCCGGTGCCGATGCACGACATCGCCCAGCACCTGCGCAAGGCCGAACAGGTCGGCGACGATTTGCCGATTGCCATCACCCTGGGCAACGACCCGGTGATCTCGATCGTCGCCTCCACACCGATGGAGTACGACCAGAACGAGTACGAATTGGCCGGCGCGCTGCGCGGCGAACCAGCCCCGATTGCAAAGTCACCACTACACGGGCTGCCGGTGCCGTGGGGTTCGGAGGTCGTCATCGAAGGGGTCATCGAGGGACGCAAGCGTGAAATCGAAGGTCCCTTCGGCGAATTCACCGGGCACTACTCCGGTGGGCGCAACATGACCGTGATCCGCATCGACCGCATCTCCTACCGCGACGACCCCATATTTGAGCACCTCTATCTGGGTATGCCGTGGACCGAGATCGACTATTTGATGGCCGCCAACACCTGCGTGCCACTGTACGAACAGCTGAAGAAGGACTTCCCGGAAGTACAGGCGGTCAACGCCATGTACACCCACGGCCTCGTCGTTATCGTGTCCACCAAGACACGCTATGGCGGCTTCGCCAAGGCGGTAGGAATGCGGGTGCTGACCACGCCGCACGGGCTCGGATATGCGGCGACGGTGATAGTCGTCGACGACGATGTCGACCCATTCAACCTCCCGCAGGTGATGTGGGCGCTGTCGACGAAGATGAACCCGGCCGGCGACCTGATCCAGGTGCCCAACATGCCGGTCCTTGCGTTGGCACCGCAAGCAGATACCCCCGGCATCGTCGACAAGCTCATCATCGACGCCACCACTCCCATCGGGTCCGACCACCGGGGCAATTACGACAACCAGGTCCGCGACCTTCCCGAGATGGGCGACTGGCTTACCAGGCTCCAGCAGCTCGCCGCCAACCGCTGAACCCAATTCGAAGGGAATCCCATGGCTACCAACGTGATCTGTCCGCGCTGCGCATTCGAGACGATCGAGCAGCTCTACACCTCTCCGGTTTCCGGTGTGTGGGAGGTACTGCAATGCCAGCAATGCCTATATTGTTGGCGCACCAGCGAACCCGCGCGGCGAACCCACCGCGACGCCTACCCCGATGAGTTCAAGATGACCGTCGGTGACATCGTCAATGCGCCTGAGGTGCCTGCCATTCCACCGCTGCTCGCAAAGACGGGGCGGTGATCGCGACATACGCACGCGACCGTTGCTCGAATGCTCTCTCACACCGAAACAAACCAACCAAAGGCGCACAGTTGATTCGAGCTCGTCCGACGGTGATTGACAACGAGCTAGACCGCCTTGAACGGCGCATCGATGCCGCAGGGACATGACGTGGGACCGAGGGGCGATGCGACTGACGACCGGGATCACTGGTACCGCGGGTGCGCCCCTCGGGCCTAATGCCTGCTCCGAACCGCAGGGCAGCCGAGACGAGCTCGCTGCCCTTGCACGGACAGGTTCCAGGCACCATCAAGAAAGTCGGGGAGGCGCGCTAAAGCCGCTTTTTCGGCATGACACTCCTGTGCGCCGGCCGGAATCGAATCGCGCCGCCGGGTCGTTGAACCGATACGTGACCACTCGACTCGGGCTCCAGATCCCCAACTTCTCCTACGGCACCAGTGTCACCGAACTGTTTCCGGCCGTGAGGGCGCAGGCCCAGGAGGCTGAGGCCGCCGGCTTCGACACCGTGCTGGTGATGGACCACTTCTACCAACTGCCAACGCTGGGCGAACCGGACGAGCCGATGCTCGAGGCATACACCGCGCTCGGGGCGTTGGCGAGCGTGACCGAGAAGATCCAGCTGTCGACGCTGGTGACTGGCAATACCTACCGCAACCCAACGCTGCTCGCCAAGGCCGTCACGACGCTGGACGTGGTCAGCGGCGGCCGGGCGATCCTGGGCATCGGCGCCGGCTGGTTTGAGCTCGAACACCGGCAACTGGGATTCGAATTCGGCACGTTCACCGAGCGATTCGAGAAGCTCGAGGAAGCGCTACAGATCATCCTCCCGATGATCCACGGCGAGCGGCCCACGTTCTCGGGCAAGTGGTATCAGACCGAGAGCGCGATCAACGAGCCCCGCTACCGCGACCACATCCCAGTCATGCTCGGCGGCAGCGGCGAAAAGAAGACATTCAGGCTGGCCGCGCGCTACGCCGATCACCTCAACCTGATCACACCGATGTCAGAGCTGCCCCACAAGCTCGATGTGCTCAAGCAGCGCTGCGACGAAGCCGAGCGCGATCCCTCGACGCTGGAAACCTCGACGTTGTTGACCGTGGTGCTCGACGGGTACGACACCCGACGCGATGTCGCCGAGGCGATCGGCGGTCGCGTCGTGCGCGGCACCGCCGAGCAGGTGGCAGAGCAGATAAAGAGCAACGTGCTTGACGTCGGCGTCGACGGCGGCAACCAAGTCATCAACGCCCCCATCAACATCAACAACCCTGTCGGGCAGGACCATTTGAC
>DASQCE010000448.1:0-10862 GCA_035634855.1 Mycobacterium sp. | reverse complement strand
TCTTGACAGGAAGGGCCCCCGCCGTGACGGACGAGCCGCTGGGTAGCCACGTGCTCGAGCTGCAGGTGGCCGACGTCGTCAAGGAGACCGACGACGCGTGCTCGCTGGTGTTCTGTGTTCCTGATGGACCCGACGCGCCCGTTATCCCAGCCGAACGGCTGCGCTACGCGCCGGGGCAGTTCCTGACGCTGCGAGTGCCCAGCGACCGCACCGGTTCGGTGGCCCGCTGCTACTCGTTGTGCAGCTCGCCGTTCACCGGCGACGCGATGACGGTAACCGTCAAGCGCACCGCCGACGGGTACGCGTCGAATTGGTTGTGCGACAACGCCCATGCCGGCATGAAGATCCACGCGCTCGCGCCGTCGGGCACCTTCGTGCCCAAGACGCTGGACACCGACTTCCTGCTGCTGGCCGCGGGCAGCGGCATCACCCCGATGATGGCGATCTGCAAGTCCGCGCTCGCCGAGGGCAGCGGCAAGGTGGTGCTGATCTACGCCAACCGCGACGAGAACTCGGTGATCTTCGGCGGCGCGTTGCGCGAACTGGCAGCCAAGTACCCCGACCGGCTGACCGTCGTGCATTGGCTGGAAACCGTGCAGGGCCTGCCAAGCGCGGCGGCGCTGGCCGGCCTTGCCGCGCCGTACATCGGCCGCGACGCGTACGTCTGCGGGCCCGGCCCGTTCATGGCGGCCGCCGAGGAAGCGCTGAAGAACTCGGGCGCGCCCGCCGACAAGATCCACATCGAGGTGTTCAAGTCGTTGGAGTCCGATCCGTTCGCAGCGGTCGTCATCGAGGAGGACGACAGCGACGGGGGGCCGGCCACCGCGATCGTCACACTCGACGGTGAGCGGCACGAGGTGCGCTGGCCACGTAACGCGAAGCTTCTCGACGTCCTGCTCGACAAGGGTCTTGACGCCCCGTTCTCCTGCCGCGAGGGCCACTGCGGTGCGTGCGCGGTGCTCAAGAAGAGCGGCGACGTAGAGATGGAGGTCAATGATGTGCTCGAGCAACAGGATCTCGACGAGGGTCTGATCCTCGGTTGCCAGGCCCGGCCGCGCTCCGATTCCGTCGAAATCACGTACGACGAATAGGGGACGGCTAACTTCGTGACGATGAACCGGCTCACAGCAGCGAGTGCGGCGGCACTGCTGATCGCGGTGCTGTGGCAGCCGGCGTTGGCCACGGCCGCATCCAACTCGGCCGTCACCTCGATCCCGGTCGATCCGGCGACGCAAATAGAGATGCACGTGAGTGCCGACTGCACAGCGGGCAGGTGCACGTTCAACACCACCGCCAACCTGCTGACGCCCGACGGCCCGACCGGGTTCCCCGGCGACGCGTGGGCACGCCAGACCATTACGGTGCGCAGCTCGGACCGCAACGTGTGGCAGGAGGTCGGGTACAGCGCACCTTCCGGCACGCCGAGGGCGGACAAGGGCGCGAACCACGACAACGTGCTGTCGAAGATGTACAAGTCACTCAGCGATGTCGAGATATCTGTTACCACCTTTGGCGGTGGACCGATCGAACGCTTTCAGGTCGACGGCGACTCGGTTCCCACCGATTGGAGCACCGGCCAGTCGAACACCCGCGCCACCTTCATCGCGTGCTCCCAAATCCAGGTGGTCTACGGCGGAGTGAACCTCACCACGCCGACCGCGTGCGCGCAGACGACATTCAGCTAGCCGTCGCGTCCCGGCACCATCGTTTGGCCGTTGGGCCGTAGAACTGCGCTGAGAGGTTCGGCCAACCAACAGGTAGGCGTTTGGTCGTGGACGCCGCTGCTCTCTCGGGTTTGACTCGACGGTAGTCGAATGGGAAAGGGCCTAAAGCCATGACGCACAAGCACATTGTTGACGAGGTCGCCGATTTCGTGGTCGGGGCGACTGTCTCCGATATCAGCGCCGGCAGTATGCGGACGCTGAAGCGGAACGTGCTCGACAGCATCGCCTGTGCCGTGGGCGCACTCGATGGAGAGCTCATCGAACCAATCCGCGCGCACGCCGAGCAGTTCAGCGGCCGCCCCACGGCGACGTTCATCGGTGGCGGACGCGCCTCGGTTGATCAGGCGGCCTTCTTCAACGCCGTGTTGGTGCGCTATCCCGACCTACTCGACACGTTCCTGACGCCGGGCGGTCTCTGCCATCCCGCAGACAACTTCGGCGCGATATTCGCGGTGGCCGAGCATGTCGGCGCCAGCGGTTCAGACTTCCTGCTCGCCCTCGCGGTCGCCTACGAGATCCAGTGCCGGTTCACTGCCCAGGTTCCGGTCATGGCCCGCGGTCTGAACCATGCACTGCAGTTGGCGATGTCCGCTGCCGCCGGCTCGGCGAAGCTGCTCGACTTCGACAGCACCCGAACCGCTTCCGCCATCAGCGCATCGACAGTCGACAACTTGTCGCTTGCCGCCGTGCACGCCGAACCGGTGTCGAACTGGAAAGGCATCTCGCCTGCCATCACCGGCATGCGCGCGGTGTACGCGACCATGCTCGCGGGTCGCGGAATCACCGGTCCACGATCGCTTTTCGATGGTCCGAACGGGCTCGAGCAGCTGTTCGGCCAGAGCATCGACATGCGCACGGGCGACCGCTCGTTGACCGCTGTCGAGCAGACGTATCTCAAGCAGTACTGCTCGCTGATCCACGGCCAGGCCATCATCGATGCGACGCTGGCGATCCGCGACGAACATCACATCTCGGGCACCGACGTCGCCTCGGTGACCCTCGAGGTTTTCCAGGGTGCCTACGACTTCGCCGGTGGCGGCAGCTACGGCGAAAAGGAGCGCCCGTTGACCAAGGAGCAAGCCGACTACAACCTGAACTACCTCACCGCAGTGGCGCTGCTCGACGGCCAGGTGGGCCCCGAGCAGTTGGAGACCGAACGCGTTCGTCGCGCCGACGTCCAGGACCTGCTGTCGCGCGTCGACGTCAAGCCGGTGCCTGACCTGACCGCCGCGTACCCCGAACGCACCGCGGCTCGGGTGCATGTCGTTCTACGCGACGGGCGGACCGCGTCTCGCGAACAGTCTGATTTCGAAGGCTCGCCGACGCGGCCGATGTCGTGGGAACGCGTGATCGAGAAGTTCGACTGGCTCGCCGAACCGTTCGTCGACGACGCGCTACGTTCCGAGATTGTTTCCGCCGTCGAGAGTCTCGACCGGATCTCGGTCTCTGAACTCGCCGACCTGTTGTCTGCGGTGAGCCCGACGCCGAAGCGTGCTCGCACCAGAGGCCGACTGTTACCGCCGAGCACCGAGGCTTCGCGAAAGACTATTTCGAATTGGCCGCCTAGCGAGCGAGTCGGATGCGCATTTGTGTAACTTGCTTTCATTAACATACATACTGACAGTATGTAACTTGCATACCGCCTGTACGTAAATGAGGGAAGGCACCATGCCGACCTGCTCGCGATCAGGCTCACCGCGCTCGAAGTGGAGGTCAGTGGTGAGCTCGACGTCCGCGGATGCCTCGGTGTCGGTCGTGACGTTCGCATCGGCTTCGAGACACTCTCGTGCACTGCGCATTTGGCGGCCGTCGAGGGAACCGATCGCAAGCGGCTCGACGCATTGGTTGCCTCTGCCGAGCGCGTCTGCGTCAACCTCGACACACTACGCGGCGGGATCGAGGTGGCAACAACTGCCGAGATCGCCGGCGGAGGGGCCTAGCGGGGCAAACCTAGCAGGCGCTCACCGGCCAGGGTGAGCAAGATCTGCTCGGTGCCCCCTGCGATGGTCAGGCAGCGGGTGTTGAGGAAGTCGTGCACTTCCTTGTTCTCGACGGCACCCGCGCCTTCGGACAACTCCATCCGAAACTCCGAAAGCGCCTGCCGGTACCGCACGCCAATCAGCTTGCGCGCGCTGGCCTGCGGGCCCGGGTCCTGACCGCCGACGGCCAGCTGTGCGATCCGCTGGTCCAGCAGCGACCCCACCTGAGCCGAGCGGATCAGCTCACCGAGCCGGTCGGCAACGGCGGGATCGAGATCAAGTGGGGTGACCGTGCGAAGCAACTCTTCCATCGGGTTGCCCAGCGCGGTGCCGTGGGCCATCGCAACGCGTTCGTTGGCCAGCGTGGTGCGGGCCAGCCGCCAGCCGTCATTGACCTGGCCGACGACCATCGCGTCGGGCACGAACACCTCGTCGAAGAACACCTCGTTGAAGAGGTTGTCGCCGGTGATCTCGCGCAGCGGCCGGATATCGATGCCCGGCGATTTCATGTCGACGAGGAAATAGGTAATGCCCTTGTGCTTCGGCGCATCGGGATCGGTGCGGGCAAGGCACACACCCCACTGGGCCCAGTTCGCCCGCGAGGTCCACACCTTCTGCCCGGTGAGCTTCCAACCTCCCTCGGCGCGAACGGCTTTCATCCGGAGTGCGGCGAGGTCGGAGCCCGCGCCGGGCTCGCTGAACAACTGGCACCAGAACAGCTCACCGCGCAGTGTGGCGGGCACGAACCGCTCGATCTGCTCTGGGCTGCCGTGCTCCAGGATCGTCGGCGCGGCCCACCAGCCGATCACCAGGTCGGGCCGCACCACGCCGGCCTTGGCCATCTCCTGATCGATCAGCAGCTGCTCGGCTGGACCGGCTTCACGGCCGTACGGTCGCGGCCAGTGCGGCGCCAGTAGTCGGGCCTTGGCCAGTGCCACTTGCTGTTTCTCAGTGGGTAGCGCAGCGACTTCCGCTACCGCAGAGGCGATGTCGGGCTGCAGATCCGCCACCGACTCGAGATCGATGTGCAGATCGCGGCGCACACCGTCGCCAGTCAGCGCCGCGACACGTCGCAGCCACCGGGGCAAGCCGCCGAGGTACTGCGCAATCCCGCACGCGCGACGCAGATACAGATGGGCATCGTGCTCAAACGTGATCCCGATGCCGCCGAGCACCTGAATGCAGTCCTTGGCGTTCGCCTTCGCCGCCTCGATGGCTGTCGACGCCGCAACCGCCGCCGCGATCGAGAGTTGGCGTTCATCCGGATTGGCCACGGCGGCAGCTGCGTCACTGGCCGCCACCGAAATCTGCTCGGAGCGCAGCAGCATCTCCGCGCACATGTGCTTGATGGCCTGGAAGCTGCCGATCGGCTTGCCGAACTGCTCGCGCACCTTCGCGTAGTCGGTGGCTGTCTGCAGTGTCCAGCGGGCCAGCCCCGCGGCCTCGGCGGCCAGCACCGTCGCGGCGAGGTCCTCGACCCGCTGCGTTGCCACGGGCAGCACCTCCGCGGGTGCGGAATCCAGCAGCACCCGCGCAAGCGGGCGGGAGAAATCGGTGGCCTTCAGCGGTTCGACGGTCACGCCGTCGGCCGTGGCGTCGACCAGCATTACTTGGTCCCCGGCTGGCAGCAGCAGCACCCCGTGCGGATCCGCACCGAGCACATACTCGGCACGGCCGGACGCCCGGCCCGCCTCGTACCGCACGTCGGCCGATGCGGCGACGCCCGCAGTGCGCTGCCCCGACGCCAACTCTTCGAGCAGCTCGGCGTGTGACTCACCGATGACCAGCGTGGCCAGCGCCGTGGTGGCAACGGGACCCGGCACCATTGCCGCGGCGGCCTCGTCGACCATCGCGCACAGATCGTCGGCGGCGCCGCCCGCGCCGCCATGCTCCTCGGGAAGCGCGACACCGAAGATTCCCAGCTCGGCCACGCCCTGGTAGGCGACGCGCCACGCATCGGCCTTGCCCTGCTCCATATCGCGCGCGGCCTGGACCGCGGCCGAGCTGGCTGCCCAGCTACGTACCAGCTCGCGTGCGGCAAGCTGCTCGTCAGTGATCGTGGCCGACAACATGACTCCTACCGTTTGGGCGAGAAGAGCGTGCTTCTCACTAGAACGTGTTCTAATAGTGCCAGCGTTCGACCGTCAAGTCGACCGCCATCAGAGCAGGACACGTCGGTGTCTTAACGGGCGCGGAGGTGAGAAATCAGAGATCGGCATGCGTATCGTTTTCACCAAGAGCGCAAGATGAAGGAGCTGCCCGCCGCATGTCCGGCTTGTCCCAGCCAGCACAAACCAACCCGGCATCGGGATCTGACTCGCGACCACGTCAGGTGATGAACGTGGCCGTGTTGGCGGAATCCGAGCTCGGGTCAGAAGCACAGCGTGAGCGCCGCAAGCGCATTCTGGACGCCACCCTGGCCATCGCATCCAAGGGCGGCTACGAGGCGGTTCAGATGCGTGCGGTCGCCGAACGCGCTGATGTCGCGGTCGGCACGCTGTACCGCTACTTCCCCTCGAAGGTCCACCTTCTGGTGTCGGCGCTGGGCCGGGAGTTCGAGCGCATCGACGCCAAAACCGACCGCACCGCGTTATCCGGCGGCACGCCGTATCAGCGGCTCAACCTGATGGTGGGCAAGCTGAACCGGGCGATGCAGCGCAATCCGCTGCTGACCGAAGCCATGACCCGCGCGTTCGTGTTCGCCGACGCGTCAGCTGCCGGCGAGGTTGATCACGTCGGCAAGCTGATGGACTCGATGTTCGCTCGTGCCATGAGTGATGGCGAACCGACCGAGGACCAGTACCACATCGCCCGCGTCATCTCGGATGTCTGGCTGTCCAATCTGCTGGCCTGGCTAACCCGGAGGGCCTCGGCGACCGACGTGAGCAAGCGGCTGGATCTGGCTGTGCGTCTGCTCATCGGCGACGGGGAGCACCCTAAGATTTAGCGGGTGGCTTCTGAGCCGACTGACCGGCGACCTTCAGCTGACGTGCTGCCAATTGAGCTGACGCGGGCGCTCAGCACCGTCGCGCGGGTACCGCGGCTGCTGGTGGCCTGCGACTACGACGGCACCATGGCGCCGATCGTCGCCAACCCCGACGATGCGCGCCCCCTCACCGAGTCGGCGGCGGCCCTTCGCTCCCTGGCCGCCCTGCCCTCGACCACGGCCGCGCTCATCTCGGGCCGCGCGCTGCGCGACCTCGCCACGCTGTCGCGGATGCCCGCCGAGGTCCATCTCGTCGGCAGCCACGGTTCCGAGTTCGACACCGGCTTTGTTCACGCGATCGACGATGCGGCCAAGACGCTGCTCGGCAAGATCAAAGACGCGTTGAGCGCGATCGCCGCCGAGTACCCTGGCGTCGCCATAGAGATCAAGCCGGCCAGCGTCGCGCTGCACGTACGCAACGCCGACCCCGCCGACGGCAAGGACGCGCTGACGAAGGCGCACGCCGCCTCGCAGCACTGGGACGCACAGGTCACCGAGGGCAAGGCAGTTTTGGAGTTCGCGGTCATCCAAACTGACAAAGGGCAGGCGCTCGACATCCTGCGGCACCAGGAGGGCGCCTCTGCGGCGGTGTTCATCGGCGACGATGTCACCGACGAGAAGGCGTTTCGCCGGCTGCACGGGCCCGACATCGGGATCAAGGTAGGCGATGGCGACACCCTGGCCGGCTATCGCATCGAGTCACCTGCGGCGGTAGCCGCCGCGCTGGAATGTCTCCTCGAGGCGCGCCGTACCTGGCTTTTGGGTGGCCACAGTACGCCGATCGAGCGGCTGACGATGCTGTCCAACTCCCGAACGGTGGCGCTGCTGACACCCGACGCCGACGTGGTCTGGATGTGCCATCCGCAGGCCGACTCCGCGGCCGTCTTCTCCCGACTGCTTGGCGATGCGACCACGGGCCACTTCGCGATTGGCCCCCAGCGCGAGGCACTGCCGCTGTCCCAGCGCTACGTCACTGGCACTATGACCGTCGAAACCCGTTGGGCCAGCTTGCTTGTCACCGATTACCTGTCGCACGACGTCGGCTCCGGCCGCACCGACTTGATTCGTGTCATCAGCGGGCAGGCCAAGGCGGTGGTCGAGTTCGCGCCGCGGCCCGAGTTCGCGCAGGCACCCGTCCGCCTGCGGGCCGACGAAGACGGTCTGCGGGTGTTCGCGACCAACGATCCGATGGTATTGCGGTCACCCGGCGTGAAGTGGGAGATCCTGCCGGACGGGATCCACCAGACGGCGCGGGCCGTCATCGACCCGTCCGATGGTCCGCGCGTGTTGGAATTGCGGTGCGGCACCGAAGATTTGACGGAAAGCCCCGTCGACCACGACTCACGACGCGAACGCGCGGAGAGTTACTGGAGCCACTGGGTTTCCGGGCTGGCGCTGCCGTCGCTGAAACCGGAGCTGATGAAGCGGTCGGCGCTGACACTGCGCGGGCTGGTTCATGCCGACACAGGCGCGATCATGGCGGCGGCCACCACGTCGCTGCCCGAGGAGATCGGCGGCGTGCGCAACTGGGATTACCGCTACTGCTGGATCCGCGACGCCGCGATGACCGCTTCGGCGTTGGTGTCGCTGGGCTCGATCGCCGAGGCCGAGGGCTATCTCAATTGGCTTCACGGTGTGATCGAGACGATGCACGGGCCCGAGCGGCTGCACCCGTTGTACGCGCTGTCGGGGACGATCCTGGGTCCCGAGGCGGTGATCGACTCGCTGCCCGGCTACGCAGGTTCCCGTCCCGTGCGGGTCGGCAACGCCGCCAATGCCCAAGTGCAACTGGACGTTTTCGGCCCTGTGGTGCAGCTGATCTCGGATCTGTGTCAACGGCGGGTTGCCAACGGCGTGGCCAACGCGTTGACGGATGCGGACTGGAACCTGGTCAGCGAGATGGTGTTCGCCGTCGAGAGTCGTTGGGTGGAACCGGATCACGGCATCTGGGAGATTCGCGGTAATCCTCGCCACCACGTGTACTCGAAGGTGATGTGCTGGTTGACGGTGGACCGCGCGCTCAAGCTGGCTGCGGAGTTCGGCCGCGAGGCGCCCCCGGGCTGGACCACGCTGCGCGACGCGATCTCCAAGCAGGTGCGCGAGCGCGGCTGGAAGGACGAGGTCAATTCGTTCACCGCCGCTTATGACGGCACCGACCTCGACGCGGCCACGCTGCACATCGGACTGTCCGGGCTGATCGACCCGTCCGATGAGCGGTTCGCGGCCACCGTCATCGCCACGGAATCCGAACTACGCAGCGGTGCAACGGTTTACCGCTATCACCGTGACGACGGACTGCCGGGCACCGAGGGCGGTTTCCATCTCTGCGCGGCATGGCTGCTGGAGGCGTACCTGCTGTCGGATCAGCGGTCGCAGGCCGAGGCGCTGTTCGATCGCTTGGTCGCCGCGGCGGGGCCGACGGGGCTGTTGTCCGAGGAGTACGACCCGGTGGCCGAGCGCGCGTTGGGCAACCACCCGCAGGCGTACAGCCATATCGGGCTGCTGCGCTGCGCGCAACTACTCGACGCCTAGTTGCGATTTCGGCGCGCAAACGGACGCTCAGCGCACGTTTGCGCGCCGAAATCACCTCAGGCCGGTGGGCCAGAGGTTCGGCCGCGCACCACTTCGGTGTCGAGCACGTCGATCACCGGGAGGCCGTCGCGCGGCGGGTTGTGCAGCAGCCGTCCTGCGCGGCGACCCTTCTCAAGGCTCGGCTGCATCACGGTGGACAGGCCGCGCCGTAATGCCTCTGGGATGCCATCGAACCCCGTCACGGTCATCTGGCCCGGCACGTAGATCCCCCGCGCGCGTAGGTAGTCCATCGCCGACAACGCGAGCACATCGGCCGTACACATCAATGCCGTGATCCGCGGATTCGCGTCCAATGCCACTTCGGCGGCGGCCCCACCCGACGTCGGCAGGTGTTCGTAGCTCTCGACCACAGTCAGCGACTCGGGATCCAGCGCCGCCGCGGTCATCGCGTCGTAAACACCGTGAATCCGCTCGCGCTGCACGTGAAAGTGCGGCGTCTGCACCCGCTCCGGATCGGCCACCGCCGGCCGGGGCCCGCCGTGCGGCCAGTCGCGGCCCAGCCGCATTGTGAGCAAAGCGATCTCCCGATGACCCAGTCCCACAACGTATTCCGCCAGGCGCCGCATTGAGCCGCGGTCGTCGATACATACCCGTGACGTCCCTGGGACGTCCTTGGGCTGGTCGACGACCACTACCGGCAGATGTCGCTGCTGCACCACGGGCAGGTAAGGGTCGTCGTCGGAGGCCGAATAGACGACGAAGCCGTCGACACCCGCCGCAAGCACCGCCGCCGACCCGTCGCTCACGCTGCGGTTCGGACCGATTGCCACCAGCAGCAGGCCCTGCCCCGCCTCCTCGCACGATTCAGCAAGTCCGGCAACGAAATCCAGGGCCGCAGGATCGGAGAATGAATAATTCAGCGGCTCGGTGATCATCAGGCCGACGGCGCCAGCCTTGCGGGTGCGCAGCGAGCGGGCGACCGGATCGGGTCCCGGGTATCCCAACCGCTTGGCGGTGGCCAGCACGCGTTCACGCAGGTCGGCCGAGAGCTGGTCCGGCCTGTTGTACGCGTTGGAGATGGTGGTCCGCGACACCTTGAGTTCGGCCGCCAGCGAGGCCAGGGTCGCACGCCGCCTGGGAGTGGGACTCCTCGACATGCTCCCCGAGGCTAGCGGATGGATTTGGTTATATCCGGAAGCCATGCGCTAGAGTTATTGGAAACGGTTTTCATTTGTATTAGGGAGTGCGGGATGCGCGCGATCTGGACGGCGGTAGCGGTGGCTATGGGCGTCGGACTGGCCGCCGGTACGGCGAGCTGCAGCCAACAGCACGCCCCCGACGACCACCAGCACGGGATGACCACCATCGTCGCGTCCACCGACGTATGGGGCAGCGTCGCCAGCGCCGTCACCGGCGACCACGCGACCGTGAAGTCCATCGTCAACAGCGCCGTCGACGACCCGCATTCCTTTGAGGCCTCCCCCGCCGACGCCGCCGCCATCATCGACGCGTCACTGGTCGTCTACAACGGCGGCGGCTACGACCAATGGGTCGACGACGTGCTCTCCGGCCACCCCGGCGTCACGACCGTGAACGCCTACTCACTGCTGCCCGGCACCGTCGCGCAGCCAGCCAACGAAC
>DASQCE010000447.1:0-3442 GCA_035634855.1 Mycobacterium sp. | reverse complement strand
GTGCGGCGGCCATCGCCTATGCCTGCGAAGGCGCCGACGTGTTGATCGCCTATCTCAACGAAGACGAGGACGCCGCCGAGGTGGCGCGGCTCGTCGAGGACGCTGGCCGCAAGTGTGTGCTAGTACCGGGCGACCTGGCGGATCCGGCTCACTGCCGAGCGGTAATCGACCGGGCCGCTGCCGAATTCGGCGGGATCGATGTGCTGGTGAGCAACGCGGCGGTCCAGATGTCCCATGGTGACCTCACCGAAATCAGCGACGAGGAGTGGGACTACACGTTTCGGCTCAACGTCGGAGCCTACTTCTAACTGGTCAAGGCCGCCTTACCGCATATGGGTCCTGGATCGTCGGTGATCGGCAGTTCGTCGGTGAACTCCGACATGCCATCCCCGGCGTTGGCGCCCTATGCGGCGACGAAGGCTGCGATCGCCAACTTTTCGGCCAGCCTGGCCCAACTGTTGGGGGAGAAGGGCATCCGGGTGAACAGTGTTGCACCGGGTCCGATCTGGACTCCGCTGATTCCGGCCACCATGCCCGAGGACAAGGTCGCCAATTTCGGTGACGACACACCGCTGGGCCGAGCGGGCCAACCCGCCGAGCTTGCGCCCGTGTACGTCTTGCTGGCCGCCGACGAAGGCAGTTACATCTCCGGTGCGCGGGTGGCGGTCACCGGCGGCCGACCCGTGTTGTGAGTGCCGACGGCAAGGACACCGCGGCGCGGCTCGTCGCCGCGATGTGGTCGTGGCGCGCCGCGGCCGAATTTCGACCGTCCGCGCCCGATCGTGCTGCCCACGCCGAAGGAGATACAGCTAGAGACGGTGATGCTGCCCCGCGACGCGTTCTTCGCAGCGGTGGAGCAGGTGCCCGCTGAGAAGCGGTCGGGCGCGTCGCCGCCGAACAGATCACCCCGTACCCGCCCGGCATTCCCGCAGTCGTGCCGGGGGAGCGGCTCCCCGACACCGTCGTCGGGTATCTACGCACTGGACTGGCCGCGGGCATGAATGTACCCGACCCCGCCGACACGTCGCTATCCACGTTTCGTGTTGTCGCGCAATGACTTCGGCGTCGCCTCCAGGCAGTGACGACATGGATGTCGACCATCCCGAACGTGACCAGAACGGTGCTGCGCGCCAACGATCTCAGCCTCGGGTGTCGGTTTCGGACGGCACGCAGGTCGATCTCGATGACTGATGGGCGGAGGGGATCGGTTGTCCCGCAAGCGAATTCCAGTCCTCTTTAATCGGGATGGACTCTTGTGTTCATCTCGCGAATGGCTGGAAACATCAAGGGCCAAGAATCGCCGCATGTCTCGAAATACACGACATACGAGCGTCTCGAAAACCTGTCAGAGTCGCAGGTCCGGATTCCGCTAGAGTCCTTGGCCGCCGCCTCAATAGCCATGCACTGCGCGTACCCACACCGAACCGTGTCAACACCCCTGCCTGCACAGCCCCAGCGATTATTGATGCCAGGAGCAGGCGATACAACTTCGGTGACAGACTTCGAATCGAGCGGTTTCGCCGGCTCGGGAACGGGACAAGAACCGGCGAAACCTTGACGCGGAGCGTTGGCCGACCAACGGACAGGCCCGCTGCAACGGTTGCCCAGCGCTCTCCACAGCTAAACGCGCGCGGTGTCGATGTAGTACGGCTTTGGCTCTTACGTGTTGATGGGTGGTGAGAGCAGTAGCCGGTCCGTGTTTGACCCGGGGGGATGCGGGGAATCAGTCGCGAGTGACGTTGCCATCGACAACCGTCGAACCTGCATTGCCCCAGGCCGTCGGTCCGCTGTCGGCGACAATTCTGGACCTGCTACACCACGGTCGTCCGGCGTTGCAGCTCCGGCCGACCGATGTTCCGGTGTGCGAAGCAGATCCGTACGCGCTTGACCTGCAACTCGCCCTCTACGCCTGCTATGAGCTGCACTATCGCGGATTCGCCGGGGTCAACCCGCGATGGGAGTGGAATCCTGCCCTGCTGCAGGTACGGGCGCGGCTCGAAGAGGCGTTCCTGAGCGCGGTGCGTCATGACGTCGGCGACATCGGACCGGACGCCACGGCCGCGATGGAGATGGACGCGCTGTCGGTCGAGCCGATCGACGGCGAGGGCCCGTCGTACTACCTGCGGGACACGGGCACCTGGGAGCAGATGCGCGAGTACTTCGCGCATCGCTCGCTGTATCACCTCAAGGAGGGCGATCCGCACGCGTGGGCGATTCCCCGCCTGACGGGACAGGCCAAGGCGTCCTTTGTCGCCGTCGAGTTCGACGAGTACGGCGGCGGCCGCGGCGAGCGCGTGCATCAGCACCTGTTCGCCGAGCTGATGGACGCCGCTGGGCTGGATTCGACATACCTGGGCTACCTCGACGATGTTTCGGCCGACGCGCTGGCGTCGGTCAATCTGATGTCGCTGTTCGGGCTGCACCGGGAATTGCGAGGCGCCGCGGTCGGCCATTTCGCGTCGACGGAGATCACGTCCTCACCGGGTTCGCGACGGCTGATGGAGGCGCTTGAGCGGATGGGCGCGCCCGAACCGTGCGTGGCGTTCTACCGCGAGCATGTGGTGGCCGACGCCGTACACGAGCAGGTGGTGCGCACCGATGTGGTCGGCGACCTGGTCGCACGGGAACCGCAGCTGGATCGCGACGTCGTGTTCGGTATCAGGGCTCGCGACCTGGTCGAAGACCGCCTCGCCGCCCACCTCATGGAGTGCTGGACGCAGGACCGCTCGTCGTTACGCCGAGCTTTGCCCTGACGATTCGCTGCGCCGCCTGCACCGATGGCTGGTGTCGCACAAGGGATATGCCTTGCTGCGCCGACACGTGCAGATCGCCACCATGAATCGATCGGATTCCACCACGCTGCCGTCGGGCATCTCTATGCGGACCGGCCCCTGCACCATCACCGGCCCCGAGGGGACGACCCGCACGATGCGGGCCTGGTTGTCGGTCATGGTTTGTCCGCCCTGATCACCAACAGCTCCGCTTCACGCCGGCCGGGCTCGAGGCGGCCGGTCTCCTCAAGCCACTCCGCTCTCGACGTCAGCACGGGTCCGAACGGAATCCATTGGTAAGCAACGACTTCAGCATCCAGCCCGGCGCTGGCCAGCGCCGCGAGCGTCTCACGCGGTCCGGCGAACTCGGATTGCACCACCAGCAGCGTGCCGCCACCGGCGAGCAGCAGCGGCGCCGTCGCGCACAGCGGGTCAAGGACAAGACGACCGTCGTATCCGGCATCCCACGCCCGTGCGGGTCCGATGCAGGGCGGCAGTTGCGCGGCGTCGACGCTGGGGTCATCGGGCACGTACGGCGGATTGCAGACCACCAGGTCGTACGGGCCGAACTCGACCGCCCGCGCCCACGAGCCGAGATGCACCGAAACATCGAAGCCGGCAGCCGCGACGTCGGTCCGTGCACAGTGCACCGCACGCGGGCAGATGTCGAA
>DASQCE010000446.1:0-13115 GCA_035634855.1 Mycobacterium sp. | reverse complement strand
GGCGCCCGGCCAGAATTCGTGGCGCTGCAGCCGGGCCGCCGTGTCGACCGCCCTGGCGGCCATGCCCGGGTCGATCGCGGTCTCGCCGCGGTGCACGAACTCGAGCTGACGGACCAGCTCGTCGCTGCTGATGCTCTTCAGAAGGTATCCCGACGCGCCGACGCGCAGTGCCTGAAACAGATATTGCTCGTCGTCGTAGACCGATAGCATCACGACCTTGCGCTTCGGGTCGCTCTCACGCAGCTGAAGGCACAGGTCCAGGCCGCTGGCACCCTGCATGCGCACGTCGCACAGCACAATGTCGGGGTCGAGCCCGTCGACCACGCTGAGCGCCCGCTCAGCGCCAACGGATTGGCCGACCACCTCGACGCGGTCGGAGAACGCGGCGAGCATGGCCTTGAGGCCCTCGATGACCATCTCGTGGTCGTCGACCAGCACAAGACGCACCGGAGGACTGCTGGTCATGGCACCACCTTAGAGCTGGCATTTTCATGGGTAGAGGAACTTGGCCTCGCCGATCCCCCAATTGGGGGAGGACCGATGCCTGTGATGTGGGCCACCCTATCCGCATGCCTACAACGCAGGAGAAAACGTGGCGGGCGGGTCGGTTCTGGTGGGACGCCACCGCGCCGGCCCAAAGCGTTGTGTATCCGCTGCGCGCCGTGATCTTCGACCTCGACGCCCTGACCGACATCGAATGCGACGGTCACCGCGTGGCATTCAATGCGGCCTTCGCCGCGCATGGTCTGGACGTCCAGTGGTCCGTCGGCCGTTACCGCCAGCTCTTGGCCCTCGGTGACGAGCGCAAGCGCGTCTCGGCCGAGCTTCGCAAGCGCGGCATCGCCACGGAATGCGATGTGCTGACCGAGTTGCTTGCCGACGAGATCTACAAGACCAAGACCATGATGTTCGAGGAGCTGATCCGCGACGCCGACCTGTCGCCGCGCGCCGGCCTCGTCGACCTCGTGATGGACGCGTTCGCCGCAGGCGTCTGGGTGGGCGTGGTGACAAATGGCCCCCGGCGCTGGGCCGAGCCGCTGATACGACAACTCGTCGGCGATGGCTTGGTCGAAACGGTCGTGAACGCTGACGACGTCAAGAAGCCGATGCCGGATCGTGAGGCCCACCAAAATGCCCTGTGGGAGCTCGGGATACCCGCCGAGAACGCGCTGGCCGTTACGGGTTCCGCATCCGGGCTGCGCGCGGCGACCTCCGCGGGCCTTGCGACCGTCGTGATCACGGGCGACGGCACCCCCGACATCCCGGCTGCGGTTGCCGTTCGCCCTGACTACACCACCGGTGAGCCGCTGCTCATCGCGGATTGCCAACGCCTGCACGGCCGCTGGTGGGCCGCACATAAGAGGGCAGCAGCCTAACCAAATTGCCGTTCTTGCGACCTCAGCGCCGCTATCATTCGCGCTGACGGCGGGTGTCATCGGCACGTCCCGCCAATACGCGCTGGAGCGGACCATGGCTCAAAGGATCAAGGCCTGGTCCAATCTCATTGGCGGTGACGTCGATGACGGCTACGGAAAAGTCGCCGACGCGTTTCGTAGCAGTCTCAACAGCGGTCAGGAGGTCGGAGCTGCTGTCGCGGTGTACCGCGATGGCCGCAAAGTCGTCGACCTATGGGGAGGCTTCCGCAACGGAACCAGCCAAGCGCCGTGGCAACGAGACACGCTCGTCAATGTCTTTTCGACTACGAAAGGCGTTGCCTCGCTTGCGGTAGCAGTCGCAGCCTCGCGCGGGCTGATCGACTACGACGCCAAAGTCGCCGACTACTGGCCGGAGTTCGCGCAGGCAGGCAAGGGCGCCGTCACCGTGCGGCAACTACTCGGCCACCAGGCGGGGCTGGTCGCCATCAAGCCGCCGCTGACGCTTGCCGACATCGCGGACCCCGAAAAGCTGTCGGCGAAGATCGCGGCGCAAGCCCCTGCTTGGCCACCCGGCACGAGGCAGGGGTACCACGGCATAACCCTCGGTTGGTATGCGTCCGAACTCATCCGGCACGTGGACCCGCAGGGACGCACGCTCGGCCGGTACTTCGCCGAGGAGATCGCAGGCCCGCTCGACTTGGACTTTTACATCGGGCTGCCGGCCTCGGTGGACCGCAACCGCGTCGCGCAGTTGGCGGCGTTTTCCCGCAGCGAGCTGGTCTTGCATCTGAACACGATGCCGCCACTGTTCGCGGCGGCGATGTTCAATCCGTTCAGCCTCGCCGCGCGATCCATGGTGGTCGCTAAGGGCGTCAAAGGTGGCACTCACGCGTTCAATCGTGACGAATTGCGAATACTCGAGATGCCCGCGGTCAACGGCACTGGTACTGCTCGGTCGATAGCCAAACTCTACGGAAGCGCCGCTACCGGCGATTCTCAGCTGGGCCTGAGTTCGGGCGTCCGCGACGCGTTGGAGGGTCCTGCCGTGCCACCCACTGGGGGACTGCGTGACAAGGTGATGGGGGTTGACGTCTCATATTCCCTGGGTTTCGGCAAGCCGATCAACGTGTTTGTATTCGGCTCGTCAGACAAGGCGTTTGGATGGCCCGGAGCAGGTGGTTCCTTCGGATTCGCCGACCCGGACACTGGTGTCGGGTTCGGATATGTGATGAACAGGATGGGCTTCCACGCGCATAGCGACCCAAGGGAACTCGCCCTGCGACAGGCCTTGTTCCGAGACGTGCTCGGAGCCCGAACGCAGATCTAGTCCTTGCGTAGCAGCTCGATGACCGCGCTGAAGTCCTTGTCGGCGTGGTCGGCCGCGAACTTCGCATAGATCTCGGCGGCGTGGCTGCCCAGCGGTGCGGTCGATCCGGTCGACTTGACCGCATCCATCGCGAGACCGATGTCCTTGTTCATCAGCGCGGTCGCAAAACCGGGCTTGAAGTCGTAGTTGGCCGGCGACGTCGGAACCGGGCCCGGCACAGGGCAATTCGTGTGCACGGCCCAGCAGTTGCCGGTCGCGCCGGTGATCACGTCGAACAGTGACTGCGCGGACAGCCCTAGCTTCTCGGCCAGCACGAACGCCTCGCCGACCGCGATCTGCTGGACCGCTAACACCATGTTGTTGCACAGCTTGGCGGCTTGGCCGGTGCCCGAGGCGCCGCAGTGAATGATCTTGCCCGCCAATGGTGCCAGCACCGGTCGTGCGCGTTCCACAGCCTCGTCTTCACCGCCGACCATGAACGCCAGCGTGCCCGCGGTCGCGCCCTTCACGCCTCCGGAGACGGGTGCGTCGAGCTGGGCGAACCCGCCCTCCGTCGCCTGTGCGTGGATCATGCGGGCGTCATCGACGGAAATCGTTGAGGTGTCGATGAACAGGGTGCCGGGCTTGGCGGCGGGCAGCACCTCGTCATACACCGCTTTAACGATGGCGCCACTGGGCAGCGAGGTGATCACCACGTCGGCGTTCGCTACCGCCTCGGCGCCGCTGTCGAAGACCTGTGCACCCTTTTCGGCGGCGGCTTCCTTCAGCGCGGCGACCGGGTCGAAGCCACGCACCGTTTGCCCGGCCGCGACCAGGTTCACCGCCATCGGGCCGCCCATGTGGCCCAACCCCAAGAACGCAATGGTTGTCATCTGATCTCCTATGCGGACGTGCGGGCCCGGGCGGCATTTGTTGAATTGCGGGCTCGGCCCGCCACAGCCCGACCGATGACCACGCGCATGATTTCGTTGGTTCCCTCGAGGATTCGGTGCACCCGCAGGTCGCGGACGATCTTCTCCAACCCGTACTCGCGGAGATAGCCGTAGCCGCCGTGCAACTGCAGCGCCTGATCCGCGACGCCGAAGCATTCGTCGGTGACGTAGCGCTTGGCCATCGCGCACAGCTCCACCTTTTCGGGATGATTGTTGTCGAGCGCGGTTGCCGCGCGCCACAACAGGGTTCGCGATGTCTGCAACGCCGTGGCCATGTCGGCAAGCGTGAACCGCACGGTGGGCTCGTCGAGCAGCGAGCCGCCGAACGCCTGCCGGTCGGCCAGATAACCCGACGCCTTGTCGAACGCGGCCTGCGCGCCGCCCAGCGAGCATGCGGCGATGTTGAGCCGGCCGCCGTTGAGCCCGTTCATCGCGATGGCGAACCCGGTGCCTTCGCCGTCCGCCCCGCCCAGCATCGCGTCGGCAGGCACCCGAACGCCTTCGAAGACTACCTGCGCGGTCGGCTGCGCATTCCAGCCCATCTTCTGTTCGTTCGCGCCGAAAGTGAGTCCCGGCGTTTCGTTTTCGACCACGAACGCCGAGATGCCGCGGGGACCCTCGCCACCGGTGCGCGCCATCACAACGTACACATCCGACTTTCCTGCACCGGAGATGAACTGCTTGACACCGTCGATGACGAAGTCGCCGCCCTCGCGAACCGCTTTGGTACGCAACGCGCCTGCGTCGGACCCCGCGCCCGGCTCGGTAAGGCAGTAGCTGGCGATCGCCTCCATCGACGCTATCCGCGGCATCCAGGACTTGCGCTGTTCATCTGTGCCGAACGTGTCGACCATCCACGCGCACATGTTGTGGATCGACAGGTATGCCGCGATCGTGGGGTCTGCGACGGCGAGCTGCTCGAAGATGCGCACTGCATCCAGCCGGCGCAGCTCGCTGCCTCCCACGTCCTCCCGGCAGTAAATAGCGGCCATGCCGAGCTCGGCCGCCTCGCGCAACACGTCGGTGGGGAAGTGGTGGTGCTCGTCCCACTCCAACGCATATGGCGCGAGCCGCTTTTCGGCGAACGCGGCCGCAGTCTCGGCGATCACGCGTTCGTCGTCGTCCAGACCGAAGTAGTCCATTTACTTCATTGTCGGGATGACGAACTCGGCGCCGTGGCTACCCGCGGGCCAGCGCTGCGTCACCGTCTTGACCTTGGTGTAGAAGATGATCGACGACGGGCCGTGCTGGTTGAGATCGCCGAATCCGGACCGCTTCCAGCCGCCGAAGGTGTGATAGGCGACGGGCACCGGGATCGGCACGTTCACGCCCACCATGCCGACCTGGACCCGGGACACGAAGTCGCGTGCGGTGTCGCCGTCGCGGGTGAAAACCGCCACGCCGTTGCCGTATTCGTGCTCGGACGGTAGCCGAAGCGCTTCTTCGTAGTCCTTCGCGCGAACCATGCACAGCACGGGCCCGAAGATCTCGTCGGTGTAGATCGACATGTCGGGGGTGACGTGGTCGAACAGCGTCGGGCCGATGAAGTAGCCGCCCTCGAGGTTGGCGTCGCCGAACTGCAGGTCGTCGCTCGTGCGTTCACGGCCGTCGACGACGGCCTCGGCGCCTGCCGCCACCCCCTGGTCGATGTAGTCCTTGACCCTGGCCAGCGCCGCCTCGGTGACCAACGGACCGTAATCGGCCTTCGGGTCAAGGCTGTGGCCCACACGCAGGTTGTTGACCCGTTCAATCAGCCTGGCGCGCAGGCGATCTGCGGTCTGATCGCCGACCGGAACCGCGACACTGATCGCCATGCAACGTTCGCCTGCGCTGCCATAGCCCGCGCCGATCAGCGCGTCGACCGCCTGATCGAGGTCGGCGTCGGGCAGCACGATCATGTGGTTCTTCGCGCCGCCGAAGCACTGCGCGCGCTTGCCGTGGGCCGCGGCGCCCGAGTAGATGTACTGCGCGATGTCGGAGCTGCCTACGAAGCCCACCGCCTTGATCTCCGGGTGCTCGAGGATGGCGTCGACGGCCTCCTTGTCGCCGTGCACGACCTGGAACACGCCGGGCGGCAGGCCGGCCTCGAGGAACAACTCGGCCAGCCGCAGCGGCACCGAGGGGTCACGCTCGCTGGGCTTGAGGATGAACGCGTTGCCGCATGCCAGCGCGGGGCCCGCCTTCCACAAGGGGATCATCGCCGGGAAGTTGAACGGCGTGATGCCCGCGACCACACCCAACGGCTGGCGCATCGAATACACATCGATGCCTGAGCCGGCGCCCTCGGTGTACTCACCCTTCATCAGGTGAGGGATGCCGACGGCGAACTCGATGACTTCGATACCGCGCTGGATGTCGCCTTTGGAGTCGGCGAGGGTCTTGCCATGCTCGAGCGACAGCGTCTCGGCCAGTTCGTCGACGTTCTGGTTGACCAGGTCGATGAAGCGCATCATCACGCGGGCCCGGCGTTGTGGGTTCCACGCCGCCCACTCCTTCTGGGCCTCGGCCGCCCCTGCCACCGCGGCGTCGACGTCGGCCGACGACGCCATCGGCACCGTTGCCTGGACCTCGCCGGTGTTGGGGTTCAACACATCGGCGGTGCGCTTGGACTGTCCGGCCGTGCGCTGGCCGTTGATGAAATGCGAAATATGTGTGGTCATGAGCTTGCCCCTCGCCCGAATGGCTGAATACTAGGACATCCTAGTATTCCTCGGGCGGCGTGCGCAAGGCACCCTTGTCCCGCGGGCCGCCGTGGGTGTGCAGACGACCGCCAGGGCGCGGCCGCACCGAACGACTCGGCCCGGCGACGATCGGTGCGCGCAGGTGGTTGCTCGGGCATTCAGCCTTTCAGCCCGAGCGGTCCGGCCAATTCGGTCAGCGTCGGCAGCAGCTTGTCCCGGCCGCCCAACACCTGGATCGTCACGTGATCGGCGCCTGCCTCGAGATGCTGGTTGAGCCGCTTGGCGATGTCGTCGGCCGTGCCGTGCGCGACGACCGCGTCGATCAGCTTGTCGCTGCCCGGCTTGGCGATGTCCTCGTCGGTGAATCCCAGCCGCTTCCAATTGTTCAGGTAGTTCGACAGGTTCAGATAGAAGTCGACTGTTTTTCGGCCGATCTCTCGGGCCGCCTCGGCATCGGTCGACAGCACCACCTTGTGTTCGGGCGCGAGAAACACCGTGTTGCCGATCAACTCGTGCGCCTGCGCCGTGTGCTCGGGAGTGGTCAGGTACGGGTGTGCGCCCGCGCTGCGCTGCGCCGCCAGCTTCAGCACCTTTGGCCCCAGTGCCGCGACGACCCGCCGGCTGGTCGGCACCTTCGCCGCGTCGAGCGCGTCGAGGTACTCCACCAATACGTCGTAAGGCTTTCGATACTCGTCAGTGTGCTCCGGATGGCCGATGCCGATGCCGAGCACGAACCGCCCTGGATATGCGTCTTCGATGCGGTGATAAGACTCCGCGGCCTGTTCGGCGGGCACTGCCCAGACATTGATGATGCCGGTCGCCAATTGCAGTGTCTCGGTATTTTCGAGGATCGGCTCGGCGAAGCCTAGGTCGCCTGCGGGAGACCCGCCAATCCATACGGCGCCATATCCCAGCTTCTCGATCTCGACAGCCTGCTCGGGTGTCGCGGCCCCGAAGGTCCACACCCCGAATCGGCCAAAGTCGGGCTTGAGTGAAACTGCCTCAGTCATGCGAGTCCCTTCAGTTGGACGGTCACTGCAGGCCGAGCGGCCCCGCCAGTTCGGCAAGCGCGGGCACCAACTTGTCGGGCGTTGTCAGCACCTGCACCGGCACGTGATCCGCGCCCGCGTCGAGATGCTCCGCGAGCCGCGACGCGATGGCATCCACCGTGCCGTAGGCGACGACGGCGTCCACCAGACGGTCACTACCCGGTTTCGCGACGTCTTCATCACCGAAGCCGAGACGTTTCCAGCTGTTGAGGTAATTCGTCAGGTTGAGGTAAATCTCTAGCGCCTTGCGGCCGACCGCGCGGGCCTTCTCCGCGTCGGTGGTCAGCACGACCTTGTGCTCGGGCGCGATAAACGCGTCGGGGCCGATGAGCTCGCGAGCCTGGGCGGTGTGCTCCGGTGTCGTCAGATATGGATGCGCGCCCGCGGCTCGTCGCGCGGACAGCTTGAGCACCTGCGGGCCCAGCGCCGCGACCACTCGGCGGTTCTTCGGCACCCCGTACTCGTCGAGCTTGTCGAGGTAGTCCTTGAGCGCATCGATGGGCTTGCGGTACTCGTGGCCCGCCTCGGGGTGGCCGACGCCGATGCCCAGCAGGAAGCGGCCCGGGTAGGCCTTATCGATGCGGTGGAAGGACTCCGAGACAGGTCCGGCGTCCGCGGTCCAAATATTGACGATGCCGGTGGCGACCTGAAGCGTGGTGGTCTTCTCGAGGATCGGTTCGACCCAGTCCAACTCGGCCGGCGGCGAACCGCCCACCCACACGGCGCCATAGCCCAGCGCCTCGATGTCCTTCGCTTGTTCCGGAGTTACTCCGCGCCCGAACGATCCGAATCGGCCGAGGTTGGGCTTCGCATCAGTCATGGTTCGGTCAACCCCGGGCCCGGTTGCGACTATTCCGTCGCGGCCGGAAGCTCGGTCGGCGTCAGCAGCTCTGGAGCCGGCGCCTGCAGCGGCAGCAGCACGATGAACCGGGTGTCGCCGGGCTTGGACTGGACCCGCAGATCGCCGTGGTGCTTTTCGACCACGATTCGGCGGGCCAGATCCAGCCCCAGCCCAGTGCCCTCGCCGAATGGCTTGGTGGTGAAGAACGGGTTGAAGATTTTGCCGACGATGTCGGCGGGGATGCCCGGTCCGTCGTCGCAGATCTCGACGCGAATCATCTCTTCATTCTCGCGCCGCGTGCGCAATGTCAGCGTGCCATTGCCGTCCATTGCCTGGATTGCGTTGTCGACGATGTTGGTCCAGACCTGGTTGAGATCGCCTGGGTAGCACAGCAGTTCGGGCAGCGACTTGTCGAGGTCCTTGACGACCGTGACCGGGCCGTCCTTCCCGATCTTGTCGCCGAACATCATCAAGGTGCTCTTCATCAGCTCGTGGACGTCGGCGGACTGGTATGGCGCCCTGTCCATCTGCGAGTACTGCTTGGCCCCGGCCAACAGTGCCGAGATGCGCTTACTGGCCTCAGCGATCTGGTTCATCATCAGCTCGGCGTCGATTGTGTACTTCATCCAGCCGATTGCACTCTGTAGCAGGCTCGACGAGCGGTCGACGTCGTCGACCGTCGCCGAGATCCGTTCCAGCCAGTCGGTGTCCAGACCGGCCTCGACAAACGTCGAGGCATGGTCCCAGGCGTTGGCGATCCCGTGGTCTTCGAGCCAGTCGCCGACCTCGTCTTCCCGGTCTGCGGTCTCCAGTGCAGTCAATTCCTGGTTCTTGGACTTTGCCACTTGTTCGGAGACTTGGTCCTGGATGGTGACCAGCGCGCGTAGCGCTTCCGGACTGAACTTCCCGTCGGCAAGCATGGCCAGCTTGTGGCGCATCTTGCCGCCGTTCTCATGCAGATCTGCGACCGCCCGGGCGGTGGCCGCGGCCGGGTTGTTCAGCTGGTGAGTGAGCCCAGCCGTTATCGTGCCCAGCGCCAACAGCTTCTCGCGTTGACCGATGATCTGACTTTGCCGCCGCCCGCCGACCATGTGGCCCTCAAGTAGATGGACCGCCATTGGAAACTGCGTTTTCATGAACGTGGCGAACGCCTCAGCGTCGAGAACGAAGAACCGTGACGGCGTGGTCACCCGCACCGACGCTTGATAGACCTGCTCCTCGCCGGGGATGTACGCCGACCAGGCACCGCAGTACACACCGCGCTGCGAGGTGCGGTTTGTTTCGATGTCCACCCCGCCAGAGCGTTTGGACATCACCAGCTCGCCGTCGAGCAGGACATAGAAGCAGGTGGCCGGCTCGCCTTCGACCACGATCGGCCCTGGCTCGAACGACTGGATTTGGCCGTGCTCGCACAGCATGGCCAGCTGCTCGTCGTCCAGTGCCTCGAACAGGAACAGTGTCCGCAGTTCGTCAGGCAGGCATTTCTCACCCATCGCAGCTTCTCTCTACGCCTCGCCGGCGGTGCCGGCAATCATGCTTCCGCTAAGTAGCGGTGCACCAACATCACTGCCATCGACCCTTCGCCGACGGCTGCTGCGACCCGTTTAGCGGATTCGGCACGCACATCACCTGCAACAAACACACCGGGCACACTTGTTTCCAAGTGGTGCGGCGGTCGGTCCAGCGTCCAGCCGCTGACGTCTTTAAGGTCCGGGCCTGACAGGATGAACCCGTGGTCGTCCTTTGCGACTACGTCCAGCCAGTCGGTGCGCGGCTCGGCGCCGATGAAGCAGCACAGCCGGTCGCATTCCACCGTTTCCTTCGCACCGCTCTGCTTGTCGAACAGCACCAGGCCGGTGAGATGGTCGTCCTCGCCGAGCGTGTCGACGACTTCGGTACAGGTTCGGACCGTGATGTTGTCGTTCTTCTCGATCTGCCTGATCAGGTAGTAGGACATCGACGCCTCCAGCGACGGCCCTCGCACGAGCAGCGTCACCGACTTCGCCGTGCGCGACATGAACATCGCCGCCTGACCCGCCGAGTTCGCGCCGCCCACGATGTAGACGTCCTCGCCCTTGCATTCCGAGGCCTCGGAAACGGACGCACCGTAGAAAACGCCGCGACCCACGAAGTTGCACGCGGGGTTGTCGGGGTCGTCCCAGCAGCCGGTCACCTGCAGCTGGCGGTAGTCGACGCCGGTGGCGAGGATGACCGCCTGGGCGCCGACGCTGCTGCCATCTTCGAATTCGATCGTGCGCGCGGTGCCGCTGTCGCCGGCCTGCAGCCGGACCGCCTTGCGGGTGGTGATCACCTCCGCGCCGAAGCGCTCGGCCTGGCGGCGTGCCGACGTGGTCAGCTCGGCGCCCGAGACGCCGGTCGGAAAGCCGAGATAGTTCTCGATCCTCGAGCTGCGGCCGGCCTGCCCGCCCGTCGTGGTCTCCTCGATCAGCACGGTCTTGAGGCCTTCAGACGCGCCGTACACCGCGGCCGCGAGGCCGGCGGGTCCGCCGCCGATGACCGCGAGTTCGTACATCTCCAGCGACGGGCTCGTCGACAAGCCGAGCATCGCGGCCAACTCTGCGTTCGTCGGCTCGACAAGCGTCTCGCCCTGCTCGGTGATCACCACCGGGAGCTGGTAGCCGTCGAGGCCGGCCGCGTCCAACAGCTGCTTGCCTTTGGCCTCGTCGGCCATGAACGAGCGGAACGAGTGCTGGTTGCGGGCCAAGAACTGACGCACCTCCCAGGACCGCTCGTTCCAGCGGTGCCCGATCACCTTGGTGTGCGGAATGGCCCGGTCACCCGTGGCGTGCCACGCCTCGAGGAGCCCGTCGATCACCGGATACAGCTTCTCCTCCGGCGGATCCCACGGCTTGAGCAGGTAGTGGTCCAGGTCGACGACGTTGATCGCGTCGATTGCGGCGTGTGTGTCGGCGTACGCCGTCAACAGCACCCGGCGGGCAAGGGGGTAGATGTCCATCGCCTCTTCGAGGAACTCGATGCCGCTCATCTGCGGCATCCGGTAGTCGGCGACGAACACCGCGACGGTGTCACCGCGCAGCTTGAGTTCGTTGAGGGTCTCGAGGGCGTCCGGGCCGGATTCGGCACGCACGATTCGGTAGCGCTCGCCGTAGTGGCGGCGCAGGTCGCGAGCGACGGCGCGGGACACCGCGGGGTCGTCGTCGACGGTCAGTATTACGGGTTTTCGGGGAGCAGAGACCGGTCCAGTCATCGGTTATAAGTATGCTCCAGTCGTCCAGCTGATATCCGGCCAGGATGGAGGCGCTGGCCTGGCGCTTCAGTGATTTTGGGGCGGGCCACCGAGCGGGTAGTATGGACCAACGGTGCGGCATCCGCGCCGGCTCTTGCGTGCTCTCTGTCCTTGGGAATTGCTGGAATTTCTGGCTACAGGCTCACGTTTTGTAGTCGGACCAAAGGCGGTGCCGACCGGCGCCAACAGCAGGGACAACGGAGGATATGGCCAAGAAAGACGGTGCCATCGAGGTCGAGGGTCGCGTAGTCGAACCCCTGCCCAATGCGATGTTCCGCATTGAGCTGGAGAACGGACACAAGGTTCTCGCCCACATCAGCGGCAAGATGCGGCAGCACTACATCCGCATCCTGCCCGAGGACCGTGTCGTGGTGGAGCTGTCTCCCTACGACCTGTCCCGGGGCCGCATTGTTTATCGGTACAAGTAACTACGACGACAACGTGACAAGCGCTCGCGCGAGTCACCAAAGAACACAGAAGGATCGAACGAGCCGTGAAGGTGAACCCGAGCGTCAAGCCCATTTGCGATAAGTGCAGGGTGATCCGCCGGCATGGGCGGGTCATGGTGATCTGCTCCGATCCGCGCCACAAGCAGAGACAAGGTTAGTCAGGCGATGAGCGCTTGCGCGAAGAGCGGATAGTCGCGTTTCCGCTCAAACCACAACTGAATGACGAAATCCCAGTACCACTGAGCGGATTGGCCGCTTGCAACGTCCGGCACGGAGGCCGGACCCCGGTATCGATGACTCCTCACCCGAGGGCTCGTCGGTAGGCGAGGGAACGGACTGGGACCAGACCTCCGCAACAGAAGGAATGGCACACCCATGGCCCGACTTGTGGGCGTAGACCTCCCGCGCGATAAGCGCATGGAGGTCGCGCTGACCTACATCTACGGCATCGGCCGTACCCGCTCCCAGGAGATTCTGGAAGCCACCGGCATCGACCGGAACATGCGCACCAAGGACCTGACCGACGATCAGGTGACCCACCTGCGCGACTACATCGAAGGCAACCTCAAGGTGGAGGGCGATCTGCGCCGCGAGGTGCAGGCCGACATCCGCCGCAAGATCGAGATCGGCTGCTACCAGGGCCTGCGGCATCGCCGTGGCCTGCCGGTGCGCGGCCAGCGGACCAAGACCAATGCGCGTACCCGCAAGGGCCCGAAGCGCACCATCGCCGGCAAGAAGAAGGCCAGGTAACCGATGCCACCGAAGAAGGGAACTGCGGCGCCCAAGAAGGGTCAGAAGACCCGCCGCCGGGAAAAGAAGAACGTCCCGCACGGCGCCGCCCACATCAAGAGCACGTTCAACAACACGATCGTGTCGATCACCGACCCGCAGGGCAACGTCATCGCCTGGGCGTCGTCGGGTCACGTCGGCTTCAAAGGCTCGCGCAAGTCGACCCCGTTCGCCGCGCAGCTGGCTGCCGAAAACGCAGCCCGCAAGGCGCAGGAGCACGGCGTGAAGAAGGTCGATGTGTTCGTGAAGGGCCCGGGCTCGGGCCGTGAGACCGCCATCCGGTCGCTGCAGGCCGCCGGCCTCGAGGTCGGCGCGATTTCCGATGTCACGCCGCAGCCGCACAACGGCTGCCGTCCGCCGAAGCGGCGGAGGGTCTAGGTCAGGGTCTAGGAGAAGAGACAGA
>DASQCE010000445.1:0-2090 GCA_035634855.1 Mycobacterium sp. | reverse complement strand
CGAGGCCGAGGTCGACTTCGGCGAGTTCTACTCCATGATCGCCGGACTGGTCGTGAAGTGCTGGATGTTCGTGATGCGACTGTCGCACTCGGGCAAAGCGTTTCACGTCACGTTCGCCACTCAGGCCCAGGAAGCGTTCCTAGAGGGTCACGTGCTGGCCTTCGAGTACTTCGGCGGTGTGCCCGGCCGGATCCGGTACGACAACCTCAAACCCGCCGTCATCCGGGTCCTCAAGGGTCGTGATCGCACCGAGTCCGAACGGTTCACCGCGCTGCGCAGCCACTATGGGTTCGACTCGTTCTTCTGCCGCCCCGGCATCGACGGTGCCCACGAGAAGGGCGGTGTGGAGGGCGAGATCGGCCGCTTCCGGCGGCGCCACCTCGTCCCAGTCCCGAAGGTCGCCTCACTGGCAGAGCTCAACGAGTTGATCGGCTCTGCTGACCGGGTCGACGACGACCGGGTGATCACCGGCCGATCGATCACGATCGGCGCGGCGTTCGCCATCGAGGCCACGGAGCTGATGGGGTTGCCGGCCGAGCCGTTCGACTGCGCCCGGCTGCTCCATGCGCGGGTCGACAACCGGGCCAGAGTGTCTGTGCGGCAATGCTTCTACTCCGTGCCGGCCCGCTACACCGGGCGACGCCTACCGGTGCGCGTGGCCGCCTGGACCGTCGAGGTCTACGACGGACCCCGGCTGGTGGCCCGCCACGAACGGGCGGTCGGACGCTACGTCGAGGTCCTGTGCCTGGATCACTACCTCGAGGTCCTCAAGACCAAACCCGGCGGCCTGCCCGGCGCGACCGCCCTGGCACAAGCCAAAGCCCGCGGCGTGTTCACCGCCTCGCATCAGGCCTACTGGGAGGCCGCCCGACACGCCCGCGGAGACGCCGGCGGCACCCGCGCCCTGATCGCAATCCTGCTGGCGCACCGCACCATGGCCGCCGCCGCGCTCATCACTGCGATGAACCGGGCCGTCGCCTCGGGATGCCTGGATCCCGAGACCGTGCTCATCGACGCCCGCCGTGACACCAACCAGATCGTCGCAGTGGCGGCAATCGGCGCACTGGCCCGCTACGACCGACCGCCACCGTCTCTGACCGACTACGACGACCTGCTCACCGGAAGCGAATCATGACCACCACTGCCAATGCGGCGACCGTCGATGCCGCCGCGCAAGCCTCCATCGGCGCCGCGGCGCGCGAGCTGCACCTGCCCACCGTGCGTACCGAAGCGGTCCGCCTGGCCGAGCTCGCCGACCGGGAACGCCACACCCACCTGCGGTACCTGGCCGAGGTCCTGGCCGCCGAGGTCGACGACCGCACCGAACGGCGCCGCGCGCGGCGCATCAATGACGCCAAGTTCCCCAGGCTAAAACGGTTGGCAGACTTCAACATCGACGCCGTCCCCGGCATCGCACCCGCCATCCTGGGCCACCTCGCCGGCGGGCACTACATGGATGCCGGCGAACCAGTCGTGCTGCTCGGTGACTCCGGCACCGGCAAGTCCCACCTGCTCATAGGGCTGGGGTTGGCGGCCTGCGAACAGGGCCGCCGGGTCCGCTACATCACCACCGCGCAACTGGTCAACGAACTCGTCGAAGCCGCCGACGAACGGGTCCTCTCCCGTGTCGTCGCCCGCTACGGACGACTGGACCTACTCTGCCTCGACGAACTCGGATACGTCCAAATCGACCCTCGCGGAGCAGAATTACTGTTCCAGATCATCACCGAACGTGAAGAACGCGCCTCGGTCGCGATCGCGACCAACTTGCCCTTCAGCGAGTGGGGCACCGTCTTCCCCGACCCTCGCCTGGTCGCTGCCATCGTCGACCGCGTCACCTTCAACGCCCACATCCTAGAGACCGGCACCAAGTCCTACCGATTACGCACCAGCAAGACCGCCACCCGAGCCAAACGGGCCAACTAAACCAGGTGGGGCCAAAATTCGTGCCGACCCTGGGGCCAAATCACTTGACGAAACGCAGCTCAGGCCGGGCTGGCGTGTTCGCAGTGAAGGACCGCCACTACCGCCCACTCCCGGTCTCATAATCTCGTCGAACTCTTGGTGTTGATACCACGAGCTATGAGAGT
>DASQCE010000444.1:0-6110 GCA_035634855.1 Mycobacterium sp. | reverse complement strand
GCGGTCATCGTTGGTGGCATAGGACGAGTATTTCGCCGCCGCACCGGATGTGATTCGGGCGATCTGCCGATTCACAGGGGGATTTCGGCGTCCCCCGATCGGGGGGCAGGACCGCGAATCTGTTGCGAACGCAATCGACGTTGCAGACGGTCCGCACGCCGACGCTTGTTCTCGGCCGACGCGGCGATGAAGTCGCCCCGGTCGAGGCCGCGGCCGCCCTTGCCGCGGCGATCCCGGATGCTGAATTCCGGGAGTTGCCGCCGGGCCCGCACGGCCTCTTCGACGACGCGATGGCATCTGCGATCCTCGACTTCGTCTGCGGCGCATCGCCTGAGACGAGCGAGCGAGTGCTCTCCACGGTGATGTTCACCGACATCGTCAGCTCGACGGAGCTGCTCAGCGCCCAGGGTGACGCGCATTGGCGCCATGAGCTCGACGCCCACGACCGTCTGGTCGACAGACTGTTGTCGAAATACGGCGGGCAGCGCGCCAAGCACACCGGCGACGGCCGACGAGGTCCTCGCCAGCCGCACCGTGCGTGATCTGTCAGCGGGGTCCGGACTGCGTTTCGAAAGCCTTGGCGCCCAACGCTCAAGGGGCTGGCCGAGGAAACCGAAGTCTACCGGGTCAGTAAACCTGTGGGCGTACCGGTGTGACGTTGCCGTTATACCAAGGCCGCCAACGCCTTTTGGTCCTCGCTGGCGAACTCATCCTCGAGCCGTAGCGGCGAGTAATCGAGGTCGATCTCTTCGACTGGACGGCCCCGCGCGCTGCTGATCGTGCCGAACCGCCGCATCCCCTTGTCGGTGGCATACTGCTGGATCTCATCCTTCGCCAGGTTGAACGGGATCTCGTCGTAAAGGGCGTAGGCGTCTTCGGTGTTCTGCAATGCCAGCGGAATGAGCTCGTTCATGCGTGTTTCGAACACTCCCCAATTGGCATCGTCGGCGGCGACGTGGCGCCGACACGTGAACGTGCCCCACGCCATGTGGCGTCTCTCGTCGTCACCGATGCGCTTCACCAGTTCCTGCATGCCGGGGAGAATCCCGCGATCCACGCAAATCCGGTGCCACGCATAGTATCCCGTCAGCGCCATCATGCCCTCGATGACGTGGTTGTAGGTCGCCGACGCCCGGATCTGCGCGGCGGGTGAGGGATCGGTCGACAGGGCGTCGAGCGATTCCGGAAGTTCCTCGTAGAAAATCTTCTGGTAGTTGGGAAGGTCGTCGAGGTAGTGCTGTAGGTCGCCGGTCAACCCGACCGCATCGAGCCACATGCGGAACACCTGAGTGTGTTTGGCTTCCTCGAACGCGAATTGCGTCAGAAACATCTCGTCGCCAAGGCGGCCCTCGGCCCGCATCGCAGCCATGAACGGCTGAATATCCTGGGTGACTGCTTCCTCGCCTGCGATGAATTCGGCGCACAGTCGCGCGGCCCAGTCGCGTTCGAGTTCGGTCAGCGCCTCCCAGTCGGCCCGGTCGCGGGAGAAGTCGATGTCGGCGGGATTCCAGAACTTGGCGTTGCCCCCGACGAACAGCTTCAACGGCAGGCTGTCCCAGTTGAGGCCGCCCGCGGCGAGCGAGTATGAACGTGTCCTTGACATGGAATTGACCTCCTCAGATCATCCGGTGGTTGGTGCCATCCGCGGCGCCTTGGCGAATGCGTCCTTCAGCACTGCCACGAGCCTGCGCACGGCCAGAGCGGGCTGCTCGGGTGTGGGCTCGTCGAGGCCGAGGACCGGATCCATTCCACGCACGTAGGGCGCCAGCGCTAAGTGCGGAAAGATCAGCAGCAGCAGCGACAACAACGCGTCGGTGTCGGCGTCCTCGCGCAGGTCGCCACGCCCGTGCGCGTCGCGCACGAGCGGCCGCAGGACCTCCAAGTAGTGCCGGTGAATGACGGTCCGCACGCTGATGCGCGCATCGGTGTCGACCTCCAGACTCGCCGCGGCGTGAAGTGAGCGTTCCCGTGGATGATCGGCGAAGTACGCGACCCAGGAGTCGAGTAGGTCGGTCAGAAACTCGAAGAATGGTCTGCCGGCGTCGAGCTCGAGGATGCGAGCTTCCATATAGGCACGTACCCGCTGACTGCCGACGTCGGCGATGAACGCGTAGAGGTCGCGCTTGTCCGCGAAGTACTGGAACAGGCTTCCCTTGGCGACGCCCGCTCGCCGCGCGATGACGTTCAGGCTGCCCCGCGAGAACCCGTGCGCTCCGAACTCGGCCTCCGCAGCCTCCACCACCGCCGCGCGACGAATCGGATCGAGGCGAGCCCAGGTCACCGTTGGCATCGGCACCTCCTCGCGCTATATGACCACTGGTCATACTACTGTGAGCCACTTCACAGTCAAGGTGGCGAGGCGACGTATTGCTGAAGGTGGACCGCTCCACGTGGGGCGCCCATCCCGCGTCTGCTAGCTGGCGGTGTGAACGATCAGGATGTCGATCTTGGCTTTGCGGGCGACGTCGGCGGGCACCGAGCCCAGAAGCCGGCCGGCGACGGAGTCCAGCCCCACGTCGCCGACGACGAGCAGATCCGCTTTGACCTCCGTGGCCAGCTTGATCAGCGCATCGACGGGGGCGCCGATGACATCCCGCACTTCGACATCCTGGGCGCCTGCGGCCCTGGCCCGGTCGCGCGCCTCGTGAAGAACTTCGTAGACGGCCGCGTCCCCGTGCATCCGGTAGCCCTCGCGTCCGAGGGCGTCCTCGGCGCGGCGATCACTCACCTGGTCGGGCGAAGGCGGTCTCGACCAGCCTCCCTTTTCAGCGTGGTGAAAATGGGCGGTTGCCACGATCAGCTTGGCGTTTTCCTGCGCTGCGAACGCGCCTGCCCGCTCGACCGCACGCATCGACGAGTCCGAGCCGTCGGTACCGACAATCACCGTGCGATAGCCACTCATGGCCGCCTCCTTGCGGTCGTTGCGACCACAAGACATTAGCGCCGGGCGGGTGGTCGACGCTGGGATTTGCCACAGAGATGGGCCGAGGCGGCCGATCTACCGCGTCGGGTCCGGTTCCCGGCGCGCGTGTTCACGCCACTTCCGGTAGCCGCGGTGAGCGACGAAGGCCCCGATTACGGCGGTGACGCACCAGATCGCAACCGCGGCGTAGGCCAACGGCGACGACGGGTCTCCGATCGACGCGCCCAACGCGGTATAGACGAAGGCCCGAGGAGCTGAACCGATGAACGCGCCGACGGCCATCTGCCACAACGGAACGCCGAAAGCGCCGAATGCGTAGCAGGCGAGCGCATCCGAGATGCCGGGGATGAACCGTTGACCGACAACCGCCCACAGTCCCCGCCGTTCGATCAGTTGGTCGAGCCGGTCGGCACGGTCCGTTCCGAGCAGCGCTCGCGCGCTGTCCCTGCCGGCGCGCCTGCCGATGAGGCTGGTGATGATCGCGGTGCCGACTGTCGCGCCGAGCGTGACGAACACCCCGAGCACGGGGCCGAAAAGCACACCGCTGCCGGCCGCCAGAATCGGGCCCGGCACGAATACCGCCGCGAGAACGGCAGCCACCACGACGTAGGTCAGTGGAGCAGCGGGACCCGTGGCGGCGACGGTGCGCCGGACGTCCTCCACATCCACGACCCGCGTTACGGCAACCAGATAGAACAGCCCGAAAAGAAAGGCTGCGAACAGGGCGAGGCGCAGGATGTGGCGACGTCGGCTAGCGCCGGAGGAAGTGTCACTGTCGGTCATGCTCAAGCCATTCTCCCGCGCCTCAGCAGGTCAGCAGCATGCACCCCGCAATGGGTCCGCCTCCCGCCGCGACGGCAGCCACCTCGGGCCGTCGAGCCAGCTGGCGGTCGCCTGCCTGCCCGCGCAACTGAAGGCATGCCTCGTGCAACAGCCAGTAGCCGTGCATGCGACCGGCGGACAGTTGTCCCCCATAGGTGTTCAGCGGCAGCGCTCCGTCGAGGGCGATCCGCGTCGCCCCGTCCACGAACGGGCCGGCTTCGCCGTCGGCGCAGAATCCCAGCGCCTCCAGCCACGCGAACGTGAGAAACGTGAAGCCGTCGTAGAGTTCGGCGATGTTCACATCCGACGGCGTCAGATCCGTGCGCGACCACATCTCGGCGGCCGCTTCGCTTGACGCCATCTTCGGGAAGTCGTCGCGATGAAACCACCCGCCCGAGCCATAGGCGCCGCCGATAGCCTCCACCGCCACAGCGCGATTCGGACAGTCTGCCGTGTAGTCGGCATGCGAGACGACAAGTGCGACCGATCCGTCGATCGGGACGTCGCAGTCGAACAGACCGAACGGCGTCGACACCGGACGCGATGCCAGGTAGTCCTCCATGGTCATCGGCTCCCGGTACGCGGCACGCGGGTTCAGTCCCGCGTTGCGCCTGCTGTTGATCGCCAGCCAGCCCAGCTGCTCTTTGGTCGTTCCATAGAGTTCCATGTGGCGCCGGCAATGCATCGCCAGCCAGTTCGCGGCCGAGTAGGCGTGCGCGGCCAGCAGCTCGTCGATGTCCTCGAACGGTTTGAGTTTCCTTCGCGTTCCGGGGATGTGCGGCTCGACCGGCGGGGAGGCCAGCGGGTTGGGTGTCGACGTTGCAGGCGCGTCGGTCATCGACCCGCCCAACATCAGCACCGTCCGATAGACCAGCACGTGTCGTGCGCTCCTCTCGGCGACAGCGCGAAAAGCCGACATGACGGGGGTAAGCACACCACCGGTGTAGAACCCGAAGCTGACGTCGGTCGGCTGGATTCCGAGTGTGTCGGCAACTTCGGTCAACGGGGTGTCGCCGAATGTGGCGATTCCGTCGATATCGTCCGCGGTCAGGCCGGCGTCGTCGATCGCGGCGCGCGCAGCCTCCAGCGTCAGCGCCGCCCCGGGGATGCCCGTACGGCGACCGATGCGCGAAATGCCGAGGCCGCTGACGATCGCGTACTTCTCGAAGTAGCTCACGGGCACCCATCTGATTCATACGTCTATTTTTGTAATGACAGCACATTGGAATGTACTTTGCTCTCATGCCAGCCGACGGCCCACCCGCGATCCCGGCGCGGATCCTTCCGAAACTTCAGGGACACAATCGGGCGTTCTGGACCGGGGGCGCCGACGGGCAACTGCTGATCGCTCAGTGCACTGGGTGTGCCTTGTGGGTCCATCCGCCTGCCGCCGACTGCCCTGACTGTGGGGCTGCGCTGGCCGCACGTCCGGTGTCTGGCCATGGGACGGTGTTCACCTACACAGTCAATCACCAGCCGTTCAACCCGACTGTCCCAATTCCGTACGTGATCGCGATCGTCGAGCTGGCCGAGCAAGTGGATCTGCGTATCGCGACCAATATCGTGGACTGCGAGCCAGATTCGGTCTACGTCGGCCTTCCCGTCGAGGTCCGCTTCGAACGCCACGACGGGGACGATGACAGCTTCTTCGTCCCAGTCTTCGCCCCGCGGGCCGGCGCACCGGCTCGCGGCGGGGAGCTATACCCGACCTGAGTTCTCGATGATGATTTCGCACGCCGCCTCGTAGAACGCGCTGATGAGGGTGGAGAAGGAGAGCTCGAAGGGATAGGTCACGTGCACGTCCAACTGATCAGGTATCCGTTCCGGCAGCACAGGCACGATGCTGCCGTCGCGGAGTTCGTCAGTACAGATGATCTGCGTGGGCATGGCACCGATGCCGAGCCCTTGCAGAATATATTGCTTGCACACCTGAAAGTTGTTGGCGCGTCGCCGCACCTGAGGCGACAGCTCATATCGCCGTTTGTGTTCGGCCACCGTGAGCTTGTGTGGCCGGCTGAAGCCGAAGTCGATGAAGGGCGGGTTGTCCAACTGCTTGGGATCGACAAGCGGTTCCGCCAGTTGCCCGACGAAGTCGGGTGCGGCGCAGAGGAAGAGTGCAAGGCTGAACACTTTTCGCGCTATCAGCGTCGAATCCTGCAGCGGCCCAGTGCCGAACACCACATCGAAACCGTCCTTGATCGGGTCGACCATGTTGTCCACCAGCCGGATGTCCAACCGCGAGTGCTGGTAGCGCTGCAGAGCGCGAAGAGACCAGCCGTCACCTCGTGCCGCAGCATCGTGATCGCAATCGGCGGATTGCCGATCACGATCGACCAGCGCCGACCAAAATGGCTCACTAATCTGC
>DASQCE010000443.1:0-14373 GCA_035634855.1 Mycobacterium sp. | reverse complement strand
TTGGCCAGGGTCACGATCGCGGTAGCGTCGCGCGGCAGGATGTGCCTGCCGCCACGGGCGGCCGCCTCCTCGTTCGGTGGGTCACCCATGAATGGCGACGCCCCGAATTTCGAGTCGCCGTAGCACAAATGGAAGGTGAGCTCGGCGTCATCGTGTATCCAGTGCGCAAGACGGGCGGTGGCGGCGAAGATCGGCTCAACCCCACCGTAGGGGTTGGGGAACCAGCCCTCGATCGGTCGGGGTGGCGCCATGGTCCTGAGGACCTCGTGTTGCCGAAGGCGAGCAGGTGGACCTCACGCGTCACCGCGCACCCCAACTCGTCTCGGGCGTCGGAACCGTCGATGGATCGTGGCCCGTCGGCCCGAGCAGCGTCCCGCCGACGGCGATTAGGAGCCCACCGACCGCGGTCAGTATCCAGGGCCAGAAGCCGCCGAGACGCACGCTGGGCACCATCGGACCGTCCGGGGCCGTGGGATAAATGTCGTCGACCACGGAAGAAGGCTAGGTTTCAAGCGCCCCACTCGGGGTGAACCGCCCGTCGGTGACCGGCGGCGGGAATATTTTCACGGTGGCGTTGACGATCGGAATCCGCTGCAGCGGCGCTCTTTCGGTGATCACCGCGAACGGTGAACAGCCGCAGTTCACCTTTGAATCAGAATGGTTGCAATGCCGTCGTCGCGACGGAGTTCTATTGCGTCAACCCGAGCTTCTCGGCGGTGGTGAACTCGTCGTCGACCAGAACCGTCACACGGTCATGACTGTCGAGAATCGACGCTGCGACGGACGCCCGGTATCCGCTGGCGCAATGCACCCAGACCTCTCCAGCGGGCAACTCGTTCAGGCGGCCGGAAAGCTCGTGGACCGGAATGTTGACGGCCTTCGGCGGGTGGCTCTCCTGGAACTCATCGTCCCGGCGGACGTCAAGAATGGTCACGGTATCGCGATCGATTTCGGCTGCCAGCGTGGTGAAGTCGGCAACCCGGTACGACCGCAGGGGTGATGCACCGGCCAGTTTGTCGATATCACCGTTTGCGGCACCCCGAACATGGCCGACGCCGATTCGCACGAGTTCTCGTTTAGCCGCTGCGATCTGCGCGGAGTCTTCGCCGATCAGCGTCAACGGAGCCCCCCACGCATAGAGCCAGCCCAGATATGTCACGAATGAATCCGACAGTTCGAACCCGATGGAACCGCTGAGGTGGCCGGCGGCGAAGGCGGTCCGGTTGCGAAGGTCCACCACCCACTCGCCCGCTTCGATGAGACGGCGCAGCTCCGCAGGATCGACCGCGGCGGGTTCCGACAGGTCGACGGGCGCGGGGCCGTCACGATTGATGACCCCCATGTGCGCGTAGTAAGCAGGATAGGCCGACAGGTTGGCCAGCAGCTCATTGACGAATGTAGCTTCGTCCTGGGCCAGCGCCGGGTTCACCTGGTGCTGCTCCCCGACAGTCGATGAGTCCCGGGCCACCGCCGTGGCCGAGCAGAAGCTGCCGAAGCCATGAGTCGGATACACCTCCGCCTCCGCTGGAAGCTCCGCTGCAAGACGGCGCACCGACTTGTACTGATCGACTGTGAGAGCGTGTGTGTGGTCGTCACCGAGCAGGTAGGTGCGTCCAGTGCTGTCGAACAACATCACGCCGCCGGTGAATACCCCGACTATTCGGCCCGAGCCGTCTTCGAGCGCATAGCTCACGTGCTCGCGGGTGTGACCAGGCGTGTGGATCACGCGTAGCTCGTACCCGCCGGCGTCGATCACGTTGCCGTCGGTGAGGCGTTCGGCCTGGCCGCCGACGACTACCACCGATACCGACCGCGCTATCCCCGCTCTCTAACCTTGGGCTGGTTGACAGTAGTCATCTGCGCGCACTCGACGTCGAAGCCGGAGCGGGCATCGCGTCGGCGCAGTTGATAGAGGCCGGTGCGGAAGTCCTTGCCGTGGAGCCCGACTCGCGCATGGCGAGGGTTGCCGCCGAAAACGGCAACCGCATCGAAGAAACGACATTCGAGAACAGGCAGCCAGTCAGTAGGTCGTTCGATCTTGTTGTCCTCGCCCCGATGCTCATTCCCGGGCTTCAACGGGCGCAGTTTCGATAAGTTCAACTGGTGGGCGACAACGACAGTGTGCCCGAGGTCGAGCCTGACTACCGCTTCACCCTGGCGAACGAACGAACGTTTCTGGCCTGGCAGCGCACCGCGCTTGGTCTGCTGGCCGCGGCTGTCGCCGTAGTCCAGCTTGTCCCTGAGTTGTCGATCGCCGGCGCGCGCCACGTGCTCGGAATCATCTTGGCGTTGCTCGCAATTCTCACCGCGGGCATGGGAATCCTTCGGTGGCACCAAGTCGACCGCGCGATGCGCCGCGACCTGCCGCTGCCCCGCCATCCCACACCTATATACCTAGGGGTCGGGCTCGTCCTCGTCGCGCTGATCACGCTGGGCCTCGTCGTCGTCAAGGCAGTGGCCGGTTGACGGACGCAGGGCAGGCACGCGGCGCGCAGCCGGAACGAACCGCACTGGCGTGGACTCGAACGTCACTGGCAGTACTGGCCAACGGCTTCCTTTTATTGCTCCGGGACACCCATAGCGATGCCACCGCGCTTCACCGGGCGGCGGCCGGCGTCGCGGGCATGCTGGCACTATCGATCTATCTGATCGGCGTCAGGCGCCAGCGACTGCTGGCCCGCCGTCCACTTCCCGACCGCATTTCACCACGGCACGAGGTTTACCTCACGGGCGCTTCGATCATCGCCTTGATTCTGATCAGCGCGCTCTCGCTTACCCTTTGAGCGCTACTACTTCGCCGCGTTGGCAATCATCTCGCCGGCGATCGTGCCGGCCTCGTCCTTGATGCTGTAGCCGCAGGCCCAGGCCTCGACCGTCACGTTCGACGCCAACGACATCGCGTGCTGACAGGCCCACCCGTTGGCGTCTTCCTGCGCGGTCATCTGGGTGATCAAGGTGTCCTCTGCGTTGACGCTGTCGATCTGCCACAAGTAGGTGGCGTCGGCATCGTCGACCGAGACCGAATAGCCCGAGCATTTCTCCCACGACGACTTCGAGTCGTCGAAGAACTTCTGCGCCTTGTCGGCCGACGGATAGAGGACAGCGGTCTGCTCCACCCAGTGTTCGTTGTCCTCACCGGGTTCGCGCACCACCTGGTCGCGCATCGCCGTCCAACCACTGCCCGCGTACACGGGCTCCTCCGCGCCGTAGATCGCGCCGAGGCAGTCGGGGTCCGACACCTCCCCGGAGTGGTCGGTCATCTCCTCCAACTTGCTGGTGACCTCCATCTGCGTGGACCCCATGATGCCGTTGAGTTCGCCAACCGACAGCAGAACATCGTCGAGCTTGCCTTCGGTCAGCGCCGGCACGTCGACCGGCGCTTCTTGCTGCGCGCGCACCGCAGTGCCGGGCACGGTACTCACGCAACCCGAGAGCAGGACAGACGCCGCGATGACAGCCCCGACAGCGCATGCCCGGGAAGTCGTGCCGATAAAGATCACCGCGCTATTGTGACCGACCGCCGGGGGAAGTGTCTGCGAGCCGCCAATTTTGCTAGTTCGACATGTCCCCGGCTCACGAAACGCCGATCTTCTGCAGCATGCGATTGGCGACACCGACGCCACCCGACACGCTGGTGCCGCTGTCGCCTGCGGGGTTCGTAACCTCCACGTCCACAACGCAGTCCGTAGCGACGCCGATGGCACGCTGGATCGTCGAGCCGTTGTCGTGCAGAACGACCGCCGAAACAATCCTGTCGTCGACGCCGACGTCGGTGATCCTGCTCAGCCCGTCCGCGCCGTGCTCGGGTTGATGTAGCACCAGCGTCTGCCCGTTGCAGCGGTGCCACTTGTCGGCCGACGCCGCGAAGAACGCCTGGGCGTCGTCGGGAGTGGCGAACTGGACCACGCCGAAAAAGCCGGAATACGACGGGCCGTTCTGATCGCCACCGACCCACGATTGGCTCGCCACCGACCGCACCGGGCTCGCCCGGTACACGATCTTCTCCAGCCGGTAGCCGGCGCTCACGCAGTCGATGGGCGTTGCCTCGGATTCGCTAACACCCTGCAACAGCATCTCGGGGCCGCCCTTGACGAGTTGGCCCATGTAGCCGGCGGTTCCAAGGATGGTCGCGAGCTCGTCGACGGTGGGCAGAACCTGATCCAGCGCCCGCGATACAGACGGCTTGGCGGCCTCAGCGATGTGGACGACGGGGGCGCCGTCCACCGGGGTCGACGAGCATCCCGCGAGCACCGCACACGCGCTCAACACCGTCATCGTCCATCGAGTTGAGCCCATCGGATACCTACTTCTTCGCCCTGTCGGCGCCCGCGGCATCGGTGGACAATGCCGCCACGAACGCCTCCTGCGGCACCTCGACGCGCCCGATGGTCTTCATCCGCTTCTTGCCTTCCTTCTGCTTCTCCAGCAGCTTGCGCTTGCGCGTGATGTCACCGCCGTAGCACTTCGATAGCACGTCTTTGCGGATCGCGCGGATGTTTTCGCGAGCAATGATCTTCGAACCGATCGCCGCCTGCACCGGAACTTCGAACTGCTGGCGCGGGATCAGCTCCTTGAGTTTCGTCGTCATCTTGTTGCCGTAGGCGAACGCGGACTCCTTGTGCACGATCGCGCTGAACGCGTCAACGGCCTCGCCCTGCAACAGGATGTCGACCTTCACCAGCTCGGCTTCCTGCTCGCCCGCCTCCTCGTAATCCAGGCTGGCGTAGCCGCGGGTGCGTGATTTCAGCGCATCGAAGAAGTCAAAGATGATCTCCCCCAACGGCATTGTGTAGCGCAGTTCGACCCGCTCCGGCGAGAGATAGTCCATGCCGCCGAGCTCGCCGCGCCGCGACTGGCACAACTCCATGATCGTGCCGATGAACTCGCTCGGCGCGATGATCGTGGTCTTGACCACCGGTTCGTACACCGTGCGGATCTTGCCGTCGGGCCAATCCGACGGGTTGGTGACGACCTTTCCTGGATCACCGGGCACCGTATCCTCTGTGATCACGCGATACACCACGTTGGGAGACGTCGAAATGAGGTCCAAGTCGAACTCGCGCTCCAGACGCTCACGGGTGATCTCCATGTGCAGCAGCCCGAGGAAGCCACTGCGGAAGCCGAAGCCGAGCGCCACCGAGGTTTCCGGCTCGTATGTCAGTGCGGCATCGTTGAGCTGCAACTTATCCAGCGCATCGCGCAGATCCGGATAGTCGGAGCCGTCGACGGGATACAAGCCGGAGTAGACCATCGGCCTGGGCTCGCGGTAGCCGATGAGCGGCTCGGACGCGCCGTGCCGCGCGGTCGTCACGGTGTCGCCGACCTTGGACTGGCGCACGTCCTTCACGCCGGTGATCAGGTAGCCGACCTCCCCCACGCCGAGGCCGACGGAAGCCTTCGGTTCGGGTGAGACGATGCCCACTTCGAGCAGCTCGTGGGTGGCGCCGGTGGACATCATCTTGATGCGCTCGCGCGGGACGATCTTGCCGTCAACAACGCGGACGTAGGTCACCACGCCGCGGTAGGTGTCGTAGACCGAGTCGAAGATCATCGCCCGCGTCGGGGCGTCGGCGTCACCGGTGGGCGGTGGCACTTCGCGCACGACATGGTCGAGCAGGTCGGCAACGCCCTCGCCCGTCTTCCCCGACACCCGCAGCACATCGCCGGGTTCGCAGCCGATGATGTGTGCGATCTCGGCGGCATAGCGGTCCGGGTCGGCGGCGGGCAGGTCGATCTTGTTGAGCACGGGGATGATGTGCAGGTCGCGGTCCAGCGCTAGGTAGAGGTTCGCCAGCGTCTGCGCCTCGATGCCCTGGGCGGCGTCGACCAGCAGCACCGCGCCCTCGCACGCCTCCAGCGCCCGCGACACCTCGTAGGTGAAGTCGACGTGCCCAGGGGTGTCGATCAGGTGGAGGACGTAGTCGACGTCATTGACTTTCCACGGCAGCCGGACGTTTTGGGCCTTGATGGTGATGCCGCGCTCACGTTCGATGTCCATTCGGTCCAGGTACTGCGCGCGCATCGAGCGTTCGTCGACGACACCGGTGAGTTGCAGCATTCGATCGGCCAGCGTCGACTTGCCGTGATCGATGTGGGCGATGATGGAGAAGTTCCGAATCTGCGCCGGCGCGGTGAAGGTTTGGTCGGCGAGGCTACTGATGGGAATCTCCTGGTACAGGTCCGGATGGTCGCTCCGCAGGGCTCCGCTCCGCGGGCCTTCGTGTGTCTCCAGCGTATCGAGGCAGGGCCGTCTCGACACAATCGCGAGCACCCGCGGTCCCCTATGCTCGAAAACATGGCTCCGCCGTGGAAGACGTTTCAACGGCTTATCGACGTCACAGAGAATCTGGTGTTCAACGAGGCACCCAAGCTCATCCGCACTATCCAGAAGTCTGAAACGCTGCAGCGCGGCATCCAGCAGGGCATCAAAATCGGTATCGAAGCCATCGCCGGCGCGCCCAACGATGAGGCCCCCGCGATCACCGCCGGCCGCCCGGTCACCAATAACAGCGTTCCCACCGCGCAACGGGCCCGCAAGCTGGTGTACGCCCCCGATCTCGACGGCCGCGCCGATCCCGGCGAGATCGTGTGGACCTGGGTGGTCTACGAGGACGACCCGACACGCGGCAAGGATCGGCCGGTGTTGGTGGTCGGCCGTGACCGCCGCACGCTGCTCGGCTTGATGCTGTCGAGCCAGGAACATCACCGCAACGACCCGGATTGGATCGGCATCGGCAGCGGCGGCTGGGATTACGAGGGCCGGGCCAGCTGGGTGCGATTGGACCGGGTGCTCGATGTGCCCGAGGAGGGCATTCGGCGCGAAGGCGCGATCCTGGAGCGCCAGGTGTTCGAGATCGTGGCCGCGCGGCTGCGCGCCAAGTACTCCTGGAGCTGAGAACTGCGTCAGCGCCGGAGATAAACCGCGCACGTCGACGATTTGCACTCAAATATCCGAATGAACCGAGCGGGGTCTCGCCGCACGACCGACCCCGCGACGGTGTCATCACCCACAATGAGGAGCCGGACGTTGTCGGCGTGCACTAGACGGTCCGCCTCCTCGGCGGTCGCGTCGTCCGGGATCCGCACGGCATCTCGCGACAGGTCGGGCGGCCAGGCGAGATACGGCAGGTACGCCGTCTCGTCGAACACCGCGATCTCACCAGGACCCACGTGGGCGACTGCATCGAGGAACGGTGTCGGGACACCGTCGGCCCCGACCGCACGCCGACGCTCGTAGTCGGACATGTCGACATAGGCGCGTAACGGCGGACCCTCGCCGGTCAAACCCGGGTAGGCGACGTACACGTTGTGCGCCGCACCCAGTGCGACGAGGACAAGCGCCGAGGCGCGGACGAACTTCCCGACTCGCGGGTGGTCGATCGTGGGTACCGCGAACGCCAGCACCAACCCGGCGAACGCCAGCACAAACCGCGCCACCGCGGGATCGGGCGTAGCCAATGTCGCCACGAAGACAAGGACGACGACGACCGACCGCTGCCGGACCACCGAGATCAGCGCGAACGGCAAGGCCATAAGGATCAGGATGCCGAGGCCGCCAACCCGCATGTCGAATGCTGGCACAGCAGGCCAGATCGTCGTCCAGGAGTCGAAGACACGCATGGCAAGACTGCCGTGCGCGCGCGGCGCGCCCGCGCCGGAGGCAAGCAAGTCCGAAATCGAAAACCGGCCGGGCAGGTGAATCGGACCAAGATCGATGCGCACCGGCCACACCGGATTGCCCTGGCGGACAAGGTTGGTCAGGTAGGACTCGCCACCTAGGAGTAGCACGACCACGGCCGCGATGCCGATCGTGCGCAATCCAGAACGCCAGGCGGCCACGGCCAGCGCGGCGAATACCAGCATTGCGGCCAGCGGCGCACTCGGTTTCGACCCGAGAAACATGCCGAGCGCAATCGCGGCAAGGATGACGCGGGTGCAGTCGACGGAGCTGAGCACGAACGCGATCGCGGTCAACAACAGCGCGGCCGAGGCAACATCAACGTAGTTCGTCGGCAGTTGCAGGAACACCGCGGGCAGCGTTAGCCACGCGGCCCCGGCGGCCACCGCACTCGCGCGGGCGCCCTGCCGGTAGGCGATCACCCCAACCGCCGTCGCGCCCAGCAGACCAAACGGCAGGTGCGCCAGTTCCACCAGACGGTCATCGGGGATGAGCGCGCGCCATGCGATGAAGACGTCCTCGACGACGTGCGGATAGGTCGACACGTAGGCGACGTCGACGGGAATATCGGCGAACGTTCCCCGCTGCAACGCGAAGTTCACGTAGGGGAGGTGGTAGCCCAACGCGTCCCATTGCCACACCGGCAGCAAATATGCGGCCAGCGTCACGACCACCAACGCAAATGCCGCGACACCCAGAACTGGCAGGGTCGACAGGCTCACCGGCCAGCGCCGCGGCCACATCTTCAGTCCCCGAATACGCACGGCGACAAGGACGTTGGCCGTGACGATCAACTCCGCGCCGATCACCACGGCGGTCGTCAACACACCGGCCGCACCGAGTACCCGCACCCCGACGGCCACGGTGGCAAGAGTCAGTAGCATCCCGCCCAGTAGTCGCTCGCCGAACGGCACGGAGTCGTGAGGAAATGCCAGGGCGCCGAGGCCCAGCATCGTGATGCAGGACAACGGCAGCGCGATCGGCAGCAACCCCCAGGCCGTCACGAAATCCACTGAAACGCCATCAGCTCAGTAACATTCGGATGTCTGAATACGACCGATGTCCCTGCCTGGCATGCGTCGACGATACGGTGAACGGGTTCTTTCAGACGGCGGTTCCCAATGACAGATCCGTCAATTAAACGGTAGGTGCCGCCTCCCCGTTCTTACAATCGTGGTGTTGATCGATCCACTCGCAGACGCGCGCTACCGGTTCTCGTCCAGGCTCACTCCACCCCGGACGCCGGCGATCAGCGTGCTCATTCACGCTGCGGTGTTGGCGATATGGGTGGCGCTGTTCCTGCTCGCCTTCGGCCGTGGCGGAGTATTCGCGTGGTCGATCGGCCTGGCGTACTTGTCCTATGACGTCGCGCTGCAGGCGTTTACCGCATGGCACATTCATCGACTCACTGCGACAAGTGACGCGCCGGATCACGCCTCCATCAGCCTGCGCCTTGCCGCTTTGGTGGCGGCGAAAAATGAAGCGCCCGTGCTGCCGGCGACGCTCGGTGCGTTGCTTGACCAGACGGATCCGCCCGACGAGATCATCATCGCTGACGACGGTTCCACCGACGCCACCGCGGAGCTGCTCTGCACCCGATTCGGGCTCACCGAACCCGACGTGGGTTGCACTGCGTCCGCCGACATCGGCTCGACGTCGATCGTATGGCTGCGGCTGCCGCATGGCGGCAAGGCGCGGGCACTCAATTCCGCCATCGTCGAAACCGGCGCCGATGTCATAGTCACCGTCGACGGCGACACCTTGCTCGCGCGCGAAGCTATTAGCGCTGTGCGCCAAGCCTTTTGCCGTGAGCCCGAGCTCGTCGGCATCACCGGAATCATCACTCCGGTATGCAAGCCGACGCGCGCCGGTCAGGCCTGGCAGTTCTTCCAGACCTACGAATACATCCGGAACTTCCTCGGCAGATACGCATGGATGCGTGTCGACTGTCTGCAACTGATATCCGGCGCCTTCGCGGGCTTTCGGCGCGCGCCGGTGATCGAAGTCGGCGGCTTCGACGACGTCTGTCTGGTGGAGGACTACGAACTCGTCCACCGCATGCGTCGCTACGCCGGCGAGCACGGTCTCACCTGGCGATTCCGCGTCATTGGTGGTGCGCAGGCACGCACGGAGGCGCCCGGTTCCACCGTGGCCTTTCTACGTCAGCGGCGGCGATGGTTCGGCGGATTTCTACAGACCCAGTGGTGGTATCGCGCCATGGTGGGCGACCGCAGGATGGGTGCTCTTGGCACATTGATGTTGCCGATCAAGGCGATCGACACCGCTCAGCCCATCTATGGGCTAACGGCCTTCGCGTTGTTGCTGGTGTACGCGGCCACAAGGCAGACCGCGACCCTCGGCCCAGTAGCGGTGGTCGTTGCCTGCAAGCTCGTCATCGACCTCGTATTTCACGTGTGGGCATTAGGCCGATACCGGCGATGGGTCGGCGACCCGCGCCGCGGCAGCGTCGTGGGCATCGCAGCGATGACCCTCATCGAGCCGTTCACTTTCCGTATCGCACTGCACTGCGGCGCGATGCTCGGCTGGTTGGCGTTCCTCGTTGGGGGGCCACAGTGGGGCCGCCAGCATCGATTCGGACTGACGAACCCAAACGTGCAGCCCCAGCCGTGACTACCGCGCCGCCCGCCACATCGGCCACATGCTGGGGCAGCCACCCGGCAGCTTCATCTCTTCGATGACCTCGAAGCCGAACCGCATGTAGTACGGCACCGTCTGCTGTTTGGTCGATTCCAGGTAGGCGGGTGCATGCTCGGCATCGCATCGGTCCAGCCGCGAGCGCATCAGCGCCTGACCGAAGCCCGCCCCGCGGACCGTCGGATCACTGCCGATCGCCAACAGATACCAGTGCGGTTCCTCGGGATGTTTTTCCTTCATGATGTCGGCGATTTTCTGGGCGCCCACCATCCTCGACCGAAACGCCAACAAAAAGGCCGGCGTCATCCGCAGCTCTTCACGCCGTGTCTGCTTCCACCGGCCGGGCGGGTCCCACAGCGTGGCCGCTCCGACCTCGGACCCGTTGGTGGCGACTTCCGCTCCGCCGCCGGCCAGGTAGTGATGCCGTGCCATCGCGGCCCACATGGGGGGTAATGCCTTCGCCCGGCGGGCATCGTCGGGCAGCATCCACTTCATGATCGGATCGTCGTGAAAGGCGCGGCCCAGCGTCGCAGACAGTGCAGGCACGTCTGATTTCTGTGCGTGCCGCACCTCGATGTCAGAGGGCACCAGGCGTCAACGACCCTGGGTGATGTAGGCCTGCAAGTGCTGCTGCTCGGCCTCGAGTTCTTCCATTCGCGTCTTCACCACGTCGCCGATGCTGACGATGCCTGCCAGACGTCCGTCTACGACCACCGGGATGTGCCGAACCCGCTTCTCCGTCATCAACGCGCTGAGGTGGTTGACCGAGTCGTTGGGCGTGCACGTGGCCACCACCGTGGTCATGATCTCCGATACCGGCTGCCGAAGAATCTCGGCGCCCCGCTCGTGCAGCTTGCGCACCACGTCGCGCTCCGACACGATGCCGACCAGCCCGTCCTGCGACATCACCACCATCGCGCCGATGTTGTGCACGGTGAGCTCGGTGAGCAGTCCGGAAACCGACGTCTCCGGGGTGATGGTCGCCACCGACGCACCCTTGTTCCGCAAAACGTCCGCGATTCGCATCCCAGCCTCCACTCGTGACCTATCTCACAGGCTAGGTCCGACTCGCCCGACGCGAAAGAGATTCCGAGGTTGCAACCGAGTCACGTCCACGGCCGCAGCGCGACCGCCGTCGCGCGCTGCAGTCGCTCTCGCACCACGTCAGGGTCATCTTCGTCGCGGAGCAACACTGCCAGCGCGCCGGCGATCGCCCCGACGAAAGCGCCGACCAACGCCGCGGCCTCTACCTCGTCCAGCTCGTCGGGAAACGCGGCGTGCAGTCGGCCGGCGATCTCGGTCTGCGCATCGAGTTGACGCTGAAGACCCCGACCCCGCACCGACGGAACCGACCGGATGAATCGCAGCCGCAGTGCAGCCATCGGGCCGACCAAGTCATCGCCCGCGTCACCCAGTTCACCCAACGCGCGCAACAGAATCTCCGTCGGCCGCTCGTCGGGCCCGCGCTCGTCGATCGCGGTCAGCGCCGCCTTCACCCGCGCGTCGGCGTCGGGGAACAACACGTCCTCCTTGCTCGCGAAGTAAGAGAAGAAGGTGCGGGTGCTTACGTCTGCGGCGGCCGCGATGTCGGCGATCGTGGTGCCTTCGTACCCGCGCCGCGCGAACAGCTCCGCGGCGGCGTCTATCAGCGCCTGCCGGGTGCGGACGCGTTTGCGCTCACGCAGTGACGACATAGCCCGGAGCCTATCGCGAAACTAAGAGTTTTCTGCACTCATTGCAATCTTTCACTTGATGCAATTAGTCTTGATTTTCATGCGTAAGGCGTTGATCTCGGGCGCGGGCATTGCCGGCGCCACAACTGCATATTGGCTGGCCAAGGCCGGGTTTCAGGTAACAGTCGTTGAGCACGCGCAGGACATCCGATCCAGCGGCAGCCCGGTCGACGTACGGGGATCCGCTGTCGATGTTGCCGAGCGAATGGGCATTATGGCGCAGATCCGCGCCGCGGACACATGCGTGCGCGACATGCTCTTCGTCAACGCACGCGGACACGTGGTCAGCCGCGTCAACATGCGCAACAACTGGGCCAAACCTGGCGAGGTGGAGCTGTCCCGAGGCGCGCTCGCTGCGATCCTCCACGAAGCGGTGCCGGACGACGTTGAGTTTCAGTTCGGCGACTCCGTCAAGGCGCTCACGCAGGACACGGACGGGGTGGCGGCCGAATTCGGGTCAGGGCCCGGGCGCCGGTTCGACGTGGTCATCGGCGCCGACGGGGCGCACTCGGGCGTGCGCGCGCTGGCCTTCGGCCCCGAGACCGACTACCTCAAACACCTTGGCGTCTACGTCGCGACGCTGCCACTGGACGGTGAGACGGGCACGGACCTCGTCATGTACAACACACCCGGTCGGGCCGTGGCCATCCACCCCGCCGGTGGCCGTCCGAGCGCCGCGTTCATGTTCCGCGCCCCTCAGATCCCCCAGTTCGATCACCGCGACCTCGACCAGCACAAGCGCCTGCTGTGTGATGCGTATGCCGGGGCGGGGTGGCGCGTACCGGAATTGCTGGACCGCGTACGGGCCGCCGACGACCTGTACTTCGACTCGGTCAGCCGTATCCAGGTCCCGACGTGGTCTCGCGGCCGGATCGGCCTGGTCGGTGACGCCGCGTCGTGTGTCTCGTTGTTCGGGGACGGCTCCGGCCTGGCGATGACGGGTGCGTTCACCCTGGCAGATTCACTGAACGGCGACATACCGGAAGGCCTGCGCGCCTATGAGGCGCGGCATCGACCCCAACGGGCAGCCAAGGAGAACTCCGTGGCATACGCGACGAGGCTCTTGATCCCCGCGACCCCCACAGGCATCGCGGTCCGCAACGTCGCCATGCACCTGATGCCCCTGGTCACTGCGGCGCAACGGGTGGGCATCCCGCGGGGGAAATGGCATACCCGGTCGCCGGAAACTGAATTCCGGCAGAGAAAGTGCGACTGGCCTGCTGGAATACAGTTTCGGGGAGACTCGTTAGGACAAGCCATGACAAGTGCGAACTCTGCGCCCGCGGTCAAGCTGGGCGACGAATTAACTGTCAGTGCAATCGGGTTCGGCGCCATGGCGTTGACGCCTGTTTACGGCGAGGTCGACGACGTTGAGTCGCTCGCCACGCTGAACCGCACCTTGGACCTGGGCGTGACGTTCATCGACACCGCCAACATCTACGGCAACGGCAACAACGAGAAACTGATCGCTAAGCTGCTCGCCGATCGCCGCGACGAGGTGACCCTGGCGACCAAGTTCGGCATCCAGGGGAATCCCGCTGACCGCGCCGCAGGCCAGATCGGTGTCCGCGGCGACGCCGCCTATGTGCGCCAGTCGATAGACGAGAGCTTGCAGCGGCTGCAGACCGACGTGGTCGACCTCTACTACATGCACCGCCGCGACGTAAACGTTCCGATCGAGGAGACCGTCGGCGCGATGGCCGAGTTGGTGGCCGCAGGCAAGGTGCGCCACCTCGGGCTCTCAGAGGTGACGGCCGACGAGTTACGGGCCGCAGTCGCGGTGCATCCGATCGCCGCGGTGCAGAGCGAGTGGTCGATCTGGAGCCGCGACGTCGAACGCAACGTCGTACCCGCGGCGGCCGAACTCGGCGTCGGCTTTGTGCCGTATTCGCCTCTTGGGCGCGGGTTCTTGACGGGAACGATCAGCTCGGTCGCGGATCTGTCGCCGACGGACTTCCGTCGCAAGATGCCGCGGTACGCCGAGAGTGCCCTCGATGCCAATCTCGCAGTTGTTGAGCTGGTGAAGTCGGTCGCCGCCGAGCAGGGTGCGACACCCGCACAGGTGGCACTGGCGTGGTTGCGCTACCGAGCCGAGGCGCTCGGGGTGGCGTCGGTGCCGATCCCGGGCACTCGGCGCGCCGAACGGGTCGAGGAGAATCTCGGCTCGCTGACCGTGAACCTGACGCCCGCACAACTCGACACGCTCGATGCCGCCGCGGCATCGGTGTCGGGCCATCGCTTCACAGACATGAGCTGGGTGTCGGGCGGACGCGAGTAGAGGACCCATGCTTTTCCGGGTCGTCATCA
>DASQCE010000442.1:0-3725 GCA_035634855.1 Mycobacterium sp. | reverse complement strand
AAGTCCGGGCTGTAGTACTGATCCTCGTAGGACGGGATCGTGTACGCCGCAGCGCGGGCTTCTTCTGTCGGCTGCACCTGGATGTTGCGGTACCGGTTGATGCCGGTACCGGCCGGGATGAGCTTGCCGATGATCACATTCTCCTTCAGACCCTGCAGCTTGTCGCTGCGGCAGTTGATCGCCGCATCGGTCAGCACTCGCGTGGTCTCCTGGAACGACGCCGCCGACAACCACGAGTCGGTCGCCAGCGACGCCTTCGTGATACCCATCAGCACCGGGCGACCGGCCGCCGGCTCGCCGCCCTCGGCAACCACCCGACGGTTCTCGGTCTCGAACTCGCCACGTTCGGTCAGCGAGCCGGGCAGGAACTCCGTCGAGCCCGAATCGATGATCGTGACGCGACGCAGCATCTGCCGGACGATCACCTCGATGTGCTTGTCGTGGATCGACACGCCCTGAGCGCGGTAGACCTCCTGGACCTCCTTGACGAGGTGGATCTGCACCTCGCGGGGACCCTGGACGCGAAGCACCTCGTGCGGGTCGGCGGAGCCTTCCATCAGCTGCTGGCCCACCTCGACGTGGTCGCCGTCGGCGAGCAACCGCTCGGTGCCGTCGTCGTGCTTGAACACCTTCAGGCGCTGACGACGGGAGAGCTTGTCGTAGACCACTTCCTCGCCACCATCGTCGGGAACGATGGTGATCTTGTAGAAGCGCTCGCCCTCCTCGAGGCGCACGCGACCGGAGACGTCGGCGATCGGCGCCTTGTCCCGCGGAACCCGGGCCTCGAAGAGTTCCTGCACGCGGGGCAGACCACCCACGATGTCGCTGCCACCCGAAACACCGCCCTGGTGGAACGTACGCATGGTCAGCTGCGTGCCGGGTTCGCCGATGGACTGGGCGGCGACGATGCCGACCGCCTCGCCGATGTCGACGAGCTTGCCCGTCGCCATCGAACGGCCGTAGCACATCGCGCACACGCCGGTACCCGTCGCGCAGGTCAGCACGGAACGGACCTTCACCTCGGTGATGCCCGCCGCGAGCAGCGCCTCGATCGCCGGGTCGCCCAGGTCGTGGCCGCGCTCGACGACCACGTTGCCCTTCTCGTCCAGCGCATCGGCGGCCAGCGTCCGCGCGTACGCGGAGGTTTCGATGTGCTGATCGCGGACCAGCGACTTGTCCTGCAGTTCGGCCAGCGTGACGTTGATGCCGCGCTCGGTCTCGCAGTCGGTCTCGCGAACGATCACGTCCTGTGACACGTCCACCAGACGACGAGTCAGGTAACCCGAGTCGGCGGTGCGAAGAGCGGTGTCCGCCAGACCCTTTCGGGCGCCGTGGGTGTTGATGAAGTACTCCAGCACGGTCAGGCCCTCACGGAACGAGGACTTGATCGGACGCGGGATGAACTCACCCTTCGGGTTGGTCACCAGACCCTTCATGCCTGCCAGCGTTCGCGTCTGAGTGAAGTTACCCGTGGCACCCGAGTCAACGATCGTGATGATCGGGTTGTCCGCCGGGTAGTGCGAACGCAGCGCCTCACCGACCTCTTCGGTTGCCTTCTGCCAGATCTTCACGAGCTCGCCGTTGCGCTCCTCGTGGTTGAGGGCGCCGCGCTGGTACTGCTTCTCGATCCGGTCGGCTTCCTGCTCGTAGCGCTCGAGGATCTCCTGCTTCTCCGGCGGCACGATCACGTCGGCCATCGACACGGTGACACCCGAACGCGTGGCCCAGTAGAAGCCGGCGTCCTTTAGCTTGTCCACGGTCTGGGCGACCACGATCATCGGGTAGCGCTCTGCCAGATCGTTGACGATCCGCGCCTGCACCTTCTTGTGCATCTGCTCGTTGACGAACGGATACCCGAGCGGGAGCAGCTCGTTGAACATCACCCGGCCCAGCGTTGTCGATGCGGTCCAGGCGTCGCCCGGCTTCCAACCCTCGTCGCCGAAGAGCTCGGCTTCGAGGTCGGCGGGCGGGCGCAGCTGGGTCAGCCGCACCCGGATCTTGGCGCGCACACTCAGCGCGCCGCGGTCCATCGCCATGATGGCTTCGGCCGGTGAGCTGTACACACCTGTCTCCGGGGTGTCCTTGGCGGCCGACGTGTACTCGCCGGTGTCGCCGGGGACCTCGGTGGTCAGGTAGTACAGCCCGGTCACCATGTCCAGACGCGGCATGGCCAGCGGGCGGCCCGACGCGGGCGACAGGATGTTGTTGCTGGACAGCATCAGGATGCGGGCCTCGGCCTGCGCCTCCGCCGACAACGGAAGGTGCACGGCCATCTGGTCGCCGTCGAAGTCGGCGTTGAACGCCTCACACACCAGTGGGTGCAGCTGAATTGCCTTGCCCTCCACCAGCATCGGCTCGAAGGCCTGAATGCCGAGGCGGTGCAGCGTTGGTGCGCGGTTGAGCAGCACCGGGTGCTCGCCGATGACCTCTTCGAGCACGTCCCACACCTGCGGGCGCTGACGCTCGACCATCCGCTTGGCGCTCTTGATGTTCTGCGCGTGGTTCAGGTCGACCAGACGCTTCATCACGAACGGCTTGAACAGCTCGAGCGCCATCAGCTTGGGCAGGCCGCACTGGTGCAGCTTGAGCTGCGGACCGACCACGATGACCGAACGGCCGGAGTAGTCGACACGCTTGCCGAGCAGGTTCTGACGGAACCGGCCCTGCTTGCCCTTGAGCAGATCGGACAGCGACTTGAGCGGACGGTTGCCCGGCCCGGTGACCGGACGGCCGCGGCGGCCGTTGTCGAACAGCGCGTCCACCGACTCCTGAAGCATCCGCTTCTCGTTGTTCACGATGATCTCGGGCGCGCCGAGGTCGATCAGCCTCTTGAGGCGGTTGTTGCGGTTGATCACGCGGCGGTACAGATCGTTGAGGTCCGACGTGGCGAACCGGCCACCGTCGAGCTGCACCATCGGGCGCAGCTCCGGCGGGATCACCGGAACCGCGTCGAGCACCATGCCCATCGGGGAGTTGCTCGACTGCTGGAACGCCGCGACCACCTTGAGGCGCTTGAGAGCACGAAGCTTCTTCTGGCCCTTGCCGTTACGGATGACGTCGCGAAGGTTCTCGGCCTCGGCGTCGATGTCGAAGTTCTCGATGAGCTTCTTGATCGACTCCGCGCCCATGGCGCCCTCGAAGTACTCGCCGTAGCGGTCGACGAGCTCGCGGTAGAGCACCTCGTCGACGATCAGCTGCTTGGGGGCCAGCTTGGTGAAGGTGTTCCAGATCTCCTCGAGCCGGTCCAGCTCACGCTGGGCGCGATCCCGCATCTGGCGCATCTCGCGCTCGCCGCCGTCGCGCACCTTGCGCTTCACGTCGGACTTGGCGCCCTCGTCCTCGAGCTCCTTCATGTCGGCCTCGAGCTTCTGCGCGCGGGCCTCGAGGTCGGCGTCGCGCTGATCCTCTACGGCCTTGCGCTCGACGGCCATCTCGGCCTCGAGCGTGGACAGCTCGTTGTGACGCATCTCGTCGTCCACGCCGGTGATGACGTAGGCCGCGAAGTAGATGATCTTCTCGAGATCCTTCGGCGCCAGGTCGAGCAGATACCCAAGCCGCGACGGCACACCCTTGAAGTACCAGATGTGCGTGACGGGCGCGGCCAGCTCGATGTGACCCATCCGCTCACGACGCACCTTGGCGCGGGTCACCTCGACGCCGCAGCGCTCACAGATGATGCCCTTGAAGCGGACGCGCTTGTACTTGCCGCAGTAGCACTCCCAGTC